>SBAV01000158.1 GCA_005239965.1 Methylobacter tundripaludum | reverse complement strand
TTTTAATGTGGTCCGTCAGATTGCCATCAATTTACTCAAAAAAGAAGACACTCCCAAGTTAAGTATCAAAAGAAAACGCTTTTTGGCTGGATTGGATGACTTTTTTAGAGAAAAAATTTTATGTGCAGCGTGAAAATTATATGCGCTTGCCCTGGCGTTTTGTTTTAGGTTTGAACTGTTCACTACTTTTGGGTGAAAATGAAGGGAGTCTAATTTCATCACCTATTTTACAAAAAATTCAAGGGGCCGATCACCTGCGTAAGCCTGCCCCTTGAAGTTTTAAGGCGTTAATCCAACAAATCTGCCGGAATATTGCCGCCGTTCTGAGCCAATTTTTGTAAGACGGTTTTATGCAGCCATACATTCATTTGCGCCGAATCGCCCATTGCTTCCGCAGAGCAACCCAGTTCCGTAGCCAGTTCTTTACGTGCAGCCAAACTGCTATCAAGTCCTAACAACTTTAACAAATCAACAATCGAAACTTTCCAATTCAGTTTTTCCGCACTGGAGGCCGCTAGTCCGTCCAATTTGGAAACCACATCAATTTCACTGATGGCAGCTGCCGCAGGGGCGGCAGTGTCCGATGAATCTACTGCAACAGGGGCTTCCGCAGCCTCGGCACTACCAATACCCAATTTTGAAAGAATGGAATTAAATAAACTCATGGTTAATCCTTATGCGTAGTTGTGTTATTGCGGTTATTTCTACATGACTGAAATCAGGTCTTTATCTGCACAACGGGTGAGTTATGCCTTTAACTTCAGTCCGACATAAAAGCAGCCTTTTTAACAATCGGAAAAAGTAGTGTTATCAGGCACTTCTCTTATTGCTAAAACAACTGCCGAGATGATTTTACACCAACTCGGATGTAATGCTGATGAATTTTACATGTCGATTAACACAGTCGCTGCACGTCGAAACATGCCAGCGACTGTGGATTAGCCCTATCTTACCTTGGAATAATTATGGTGTTCTGACCATTGCGACATTCGAGTATGCTGAGTTACCAGCCGCATTGACGGCGCGCACACGAAAGCGATAGTAAGTTCTTGTGCTTGCGCCGCTCAAGGTGACAGACGTAACGTTAACTGGATAAGTGCCAAGTACTGCAAAGTTTGTGCAGATGATACTGCCACGGCAATATTCAACGCTAAAGCTTGTTTCGTTGTTTGCATTATCGCGCCAGTTCAACCTAATCTGTGTATTAGAAATCGCCATTGCTGTCATACTGCTAGGCGCTTTGGGAAGGCTCGCAATGGCAGGCGTTATTGCGCTGGCAATATTCGAGTAAGCAGAATCGCCGGCACTGTTATTTGCCCTTACCCGGTAACGATAGGCGGTATTGGCAGTTAAGCCAGTGTTTGCGTAACTGGTAGTATTCGCACCCACCGTCGCAATTTGGGCAAAGCCGGTGCAGTTTGAGCTTTGGCAACGTTCGATTTTGAAGCCGGTTTCATTGTTGGCGGAGTCTGACCAAGTCAGATTTATCTGGGAACTTGAAGCGGGACTGGTTACCAGACTGCTCGGCGCCGCAGGTTTGGTGACTGTGGCTGCGGTCGTTGCATCGGCTATATTCGAATACGCCGAAGCACCGGCACTATTGGTTGCCCGTACCCGGTAACGATAGGTTGTTCCGGCAGTTAAGCCAGTATTGTCGTAGGTGCTGACATTAGAACCCACTGTCGCTATTTCGGTAAAGTCGGTGCAGCTTGTGTCCTGGCAACGCTCAATTTTGAAACCGGTTTCGTTATTGGAAGCATCTATCCAGGCAAGACTGATTTGTGAACTTGAAGTCATGCTCACGGTTAAGCTGTTCGGTGGATTGGGAAGGATGGGTGTCGTCGTCACGGATTCACGGAAATTAGCAACCGTAAATGCCCGGTTATTATGGATGAGCCGGTTATCCGCGTCGCAGGAAGGATTTACACGATTACCCGCGCTACATGCTGTTGATGTGCCGCCAGCCACCCCAGTGGGCAGGCCGCCATTTAACACGTTAGGATTCGATAAGTAGGCAATCCGTGTACAGTTGAATCCTTGATCGGCGCACAGGTTATTGTAGGACATCACTGTACGCCATCTGGCGCTCGTATTGATGTAGCCATGGTTGTAGGTAGGATTGTCAATGGTATTATCCATGTACCAATCATGCCGGGCTCCCATATTGTGCCCGATTTCATGCGCAAAGCTGAGATTGCCATTGGCGCAATTTTGACCTATTACGGTAAAAGCCGAGCTAGCGGTAGACCGGATATATCCAATACCGCAAGAAGAGTTAGATTCGACCCAAAGACTCACCAGATCAGCCCCCGAACTATCACGTAAACCATGGATTTCATCCATATAACCCTCGTTAGTGCTTTGTAGACGATTAAGATCGGTGCTAAAGCTGCCAGAGCTGTTGTAACCACTGGTCTCGTAGACTTTGACCAACCGCAGACGATAACTGATTCCGCTGTTCTGGTAGGCGGTATTGGTGCCAACAATCGTTGCCGTGATCAAATCTTGCATAGCTGCCACACCTCCTGTCTGTGCCGCAGCATTGGGCGTATAGGCAACCATTACATCGATAGTTGAGCCATCATCCTCGCTGGTTTGTATGGCGTCGGCCTGCTTATTGCTGTCAATGCCTTCCATATTGCCAAAAGGAATGACCGTATCGTCTTTGCTTTCAGGAAAATTCTGTTCGTTGATCTGGTAAATTGTGTGCATGCCTCCGTTTAATGGCCTGATTTGATATATACCATTTTTGGTACGGATATCGCCCGTTGTACGTCCATTATGCACAACCATAACGACCTGGCTCAGGGCATCGCCACGAACCTTTCCGATCCAGCTATGACCACCGTTGGCGAGTGCTTCAACTTTGTCACGCACGACGACCAAATTTACACCGGTAAACAGGTTTAAGATCATGCTGTCTGGCATTGTTGACTGATTAGCGGGTTTTGCTGAACGGCCTTCCCCGCCCAGCAATTTAAAATCTACGTTCGCTAAACGATATCGTTT
>SBAV01000291.1 GCA_005239965.1 Methylobacter tundripaludum | reverse complement strand
TTACTGACCCCAAAGATTTTTTCTGCGCTGTTTTTCATCAGCTCGTAATCGCTGATGACCGGTACACCGATGCCTTTGAACACAGCTTGCTGGTTCCACGGCTCACCCACGCAATAACCGACAATGGTGCCGGAATCCATGGTTGCCGGCATTTGTGGGGGGGGGCGTTACCGAAAGCATGGCTTCGGCATTGATTTGCCCTGAAGTATCGGCAGGCGGCGCGTAATAACCAGGATTAATGCCACCCGCCGCCAACCAGTAGCGCAGTTTCATATTGTGCGTGCCGACCGGAAAGGTCATCGCCATATTGAAGGGCTTGCCTTCACTTTTGTATTTTTCCAGCACCGGCTTTAAGGCATCCGCTTTAATGGGGTGTACCGGTTTTCCGCCTTCCATCGGGATCTGCGATTTCATTTGTTTCCAGACATCATTGGACACGGTAATGGCATCGCCGTTTAAGGTCATGGTAAAGGCGCTGACAATATCGGCCTGGGTGCCGTAACCGATGGCACCGCCAAAGGGCAAAGTTGCCAGCATGTGCGCACCGTCCAGTTCGCCACTAGCGACGCGGTCAAACAATACCTTCCAGTTGGCCTGCGCTTCAAGCTGTACTGAAAGCCCTTCCTCATCAAAAAAACCTTTTTCAAAAGCAACCGCTAAAGGAGCCATATCGGTGAGCTTGATAAAGCCGAGTTTAAGGCTGTCTTTCTCCAGTTTTTCAGCGGCACCGGCATAAGTGGTAAAAGTCAATGTTGAAGCAAGTGCAGCAGCTGAGAACGCTCTAACCAAGCCGGTCAGCGTAGATTTTATAGGGTGATTCATAAGTAACTTGTCCTGTATCAGAATTTTGAACAAAAAAAAGCGCCAATAAACAAGCCAGTAAATAACCGTTGTTTAGTTGACGCCTTTGTCAGATTGCCCAGCTGTTAGCTTAGCGAGAGAATCCGTCGTTAGAATCTCTGTAATGGATAAAGCATAAGTTATGCCATGTTTTAGATTGTTTTTATATTTTTTGTTTTTTTGATGTATTACAATAAATTGCAGGTATGGCTTCAGTCATTGTCAATGGCTTAGGATACTTAACCAGCATACAAATTAGTGCGCTGTTGCACCAAAAAGGATCGCTAGACTAAAATAAAAAACTGACGATGGCCTTTAATCGGTTCTGCCAAGCACCGATTGGACAATATGACATCAAGCTGTCCAGCTCAGGATTTATCGCAGGCTTTTCTGTGATGATATAGCAAAAATAGTTAGGCCTTGAATGCTGCCGAGAAAAAATAATCCCTACCTGATTCCCTTGTGGCATTTTGATACATAAACGCATGGGTGGCTGCTAGTAAAGGGGCTTCATAGCCAAATCGCTGCGCGAGGGCATACCCTGCTTTCACGGATTCAAGCCCTTCTGCCACCTCACCTTTTGCTTTCAAATCGTCCATTAGCTCAAGTAATGAAGCGCCGTCGCCTAGTTGCATCCCGATGGTGTAATTTTTCGCAAAATGGCTGGAGCAGGTCAGGAATATATCCGACAACCCGGCCAACCCGTAAAATACTGAAGCGGACAAGCCCATTTTTTCCATCAGCTGACTGATTTCAGCCATGCCTTCCGCAAAAATCAATGCCCTGAAGTTGTCCCCCAAGCCCAGCCCAGTGACAATACCCACTTCAAGGGCAACGATATTTTTAAGGGCACTGGTGTATTCATAAGTCTGAATGTCTCCAGAGCTCATAATTTTAACGGTAGGTGAAGAAAATGCGTATTCCCCATGCTTTCTCATTTGTGCCGAGGTTGATGCAACAGCCAGCACAGTGGGGAGGTTTTTAACGAGATCCAGAGTAATATTGGGACCGGAAAGCGTTCCAATATGAACTGTTTCCAGTTCTTCAACTAAGACTTGCGACATCAGTTTGTGGGTAAACGGTTCAAAGCCTTTCGTCACCGACAGCACGGAGTGATGGGCATTCACTAAATGGCCAATCTGCCGGGCAAGCTTCCGCATATCGTAGGACGGCACTGCCATGACCAACAGGTCCGCATCGGGGATATGGGCTTCAAATTCTGTAGCTGCTGTTACGTTGCTGTGAATTGCCAAGCCTTTAAAAAATACCGGATGACGGTGCAACGTGTTGATTGTTTCTACAACTGGCTTATTTTCCGTCAAAAGGATGCAGTCATGGCCCGCTGAAGCAATCAAATGGGATAGGGCCGTCCCCATTGTGCCGCTGCCAACAACAACGGTATTTAAGTTTTTTTTGTCAGATTCCACCACTCACCTCGATAATTTGGCCGGTTATGTAACTCGATGCTTCGGACGCCAAAAAAGCCACCATTTGAGCTTGTTCCTCAGGGGTTGAAAGCCGTCCGAGCGGTATAGAATCCAATACCGCGTTTTTTTGTGCTTCAGACCGGGTGCGCCAAAATTTTTCATCAATGCGTTCTGTCAGGGTAATGCCCGGGGCAATGGCATTGCAGGTAATGCCAAACGGGGCGGTTTCCCGCGCCAGTTTGCGGGTAAAACCGTCCACCCCCGCTTTGGAGGCGGCATAGGCCGTCGATATCTTATCGCGCCGTCCGTGGGTTGCAATTGAAGAAAAATTGACAATCCGGCCGTAGCGGTTTTTTTTCATCATCGGGATGGCGGCACGACAGCATAGAAAAGTAGAAGTCAGGTTGAGTGCGATAAGCGCTTGCCATTGGTGTAGCTCCATGTGCTCTGTAAGAATGCTGCTCTCACCTGCAAAAGAGCTGCCCCCTACGGCGTTGATGAGGATGTCAAGCTGGGCATACGCACTGTGAATTTGGGAAAATACTTCCTTTACTTCAGCCTCTTGGGTGACATCAACGCAGAAAGTATCAAGGCCCAAGGAATTCCTATCGCCCAGTTTTTCCTGTATCTGGTTTTTGCTCACCATCAACCCTTGTTCGTCTATGTCCATCAATATCAAGGTATTAACCTGCCTCGCCAGGATCAGTGCTGTGGCTTTGCCAATCCCCTGTGCAGCACCGCTAACGACAGCCACTCTTTTAGGAGGCTCCATCATGATCCCACGTTACAGGAAAGATCAGCGGGATTGCCTGACAAGGCAGCTAGCATAGCCAACATTTTTATCCTGATTTCCTCGTTTTCTTGCAAAGGTTGCGATTCAGCCATGACACCTGCACCGGCCTGCACAAACAGGCGTGCGCCGTATTTGTAAATACCCCGGATGGTGAGGGCAAAACGGCAGTCGCGGCCAGACACCCACCCAACTGTTCCGGCGAACAGGCCACGCGGGAACGGCTCCAGCTCACGGATCAGGCGGATGGATTCGTCCTTGGGGACGCCGCTGACCATCGCACTGGGGAACAGCGCCAGCATGGCATCAATGCAGTGCTTGTCTTCCGCCAATTCTCCGCTTAATTCTGAACTCAGGTGCATGATGTCTTTTTGCTGGATGACGTCCAGCAGCTTATTCACGACCAGTGAACTGGGTTCACAATGGGGTTGCAGTTCGTTGAGCATTTGTACCAGGGCAAGGGTATGTTCCGCCAGTTCCTTACGATCATTGAGCAAGGCTTTGGCCAGACGTTGGTTTTCAGCCGGATAGGGGCTGCGGGTTTTGGTGCCTGCCAACGGATTGGCCTCGACCCTGCCGGAATCAATGTTGACCAACAGTTCCGGTGACGCGATAGCCGCACCGACATTACCAAAATCCATCAGCACGGCATCCGCGTATTTTTGCTGTAAACAGTACCCGGCAAACAGCGCCAGCAAATCGGCATCGTAATCAAAGCCCAGATAGCGCGACAAAACCACCTTGGTGATATTGCCGGACAGGACTTGTTTAGCAGTGGTGACGGCCCCCATAAAAGCCTGCTCCGAAAACGCCACATCCGGGTAAGACGGGCGCAGCTTCACTGTGGATGGCAACGCAGGAGCCTGTAGCGCCAATTCAAGCAGATGGGAATCAGGGCCAAAATACTCAACCTGTTCACCCTGAATGCAAATACGGTGTTCAGGAATAAAAAACTGTACCAGAGGGAAGGTGGCGCTATTGTCCGGGGCAGCACCCTGTGAACTGTCCCAGGCATCAAAACCCACGTAACCGAATGCCTTGCTGTTGGCGGCGGCGGCGTGGTCGCCGATACGTTTGAGGGCGGCTCCCCAGTCCCCCGTGTTAGCCGGCTGCCCATCCAGCAAGCTGATATGCTCTTTTGCCTGCCATCCGATCTCGGCTTTACCCTGATGGATGTGGAGGTAGCAAGGCGGCGTTAATACGCCGTTTTCCCTGAGCCAATGAAATAAGGCAACCGGATCGGGTTGTTTGGTTTTTCCGGGCCGCTGGTAATTGCTGTAATGGATAATCTTGCTCATTGTTGCCTCACTTTTTTTGTTTGTTACCAGGAAAGACAATATCCATATTGTGCGCCTGGGAATTTTCCCCTTTCGTGATTGTCCTCAAGGGAGAAAGCGCCTTAGACATGGCAGCCGTTACCCCTGAACCATACAGCAACAACGCGGCAGGCATCCCGAAATGGAACAGGAATACCCCACCGATCAGTACGCTGCCAGGAATGTACGCTATCCGCATGGTTTGGTTGAGGTTCTTGTTGAAGCCATAGGCAATCTCGAACAACTTATCCAGTTGTTGCAGGGATTGGTTCATCAGCACAATTTGTGCGCTGTCTGTAGCAATAGTTGTTGCACCGCGCAAGGAAACCGACACATCCGCCTGTTGCAGGGCAATCGCATCATTGATGCCATCCCCCACAAAGCAGACCTTACGTCCTGAGCCCTGTAACTGCCTTATCATATCGGCCTTGCCTTCCGGCAACACTTCAGCAAAGAAGTCATCAATACCCAAGCGTTGCGCCAGATGCCGTGTGGGTTGGCGATGGTCGCCGGAGAGGATGCACAGTTTCAGCCCCCGCCGATGTAATTTATCGACCAGTTCCACTGTTTCAGGCCGCAACTGCGCCTGCAATTCGAGTGCGCCTGCCAATTGCCCGTTCACGGCGACGAAGATTAGCGAATTACCTGTTTCCTGGCATTGCCCTTGTATAGCCTCCATTTCTTCTGGGATAGCAACTCCAGACTGTTGCATAAAACGCTGACTACCCACTTGAATGGATTTATTTTCATGGTTAACCTGAACCCCAAAACCGACAGCGTAGGAAGCGGAATCCGGTATGGCTGCTTCCAGTTCCCGTTGTTTTGCTGCGGCCAGAACGGCTTTGGCAACCGGATGGGTTTGGCGGTGTTCAGCCAGCGCTGCACACGTTAAGACCTGTGCTTCCTGCCACCCGTTACAGCAATGTATGGCATTCACTTCGGGTTGTTCCAGCGTCAATGTGCCGGTTTTGTCAAACACCACCGTGTCCACGTCATGCAGTCTTTCCAGCGAGCGCCCGTCTTTGACCAGAATGCCATAATGGGAAGCCAGGTTAAGGTGGCTGAGCATACTCAATGGGCCTGAGAAAAACAAGGTGGAGCCAAAACCGCTGTTCATAATGGCGGCTGCCCCACCCGGCCCCACTGTTACCAGAGCCAAACTGCTGGCCGCTAATACGGGCAGGGTTAGTTTATCGGCCAATTGCTCGCTACGGGCTTCATGTTCAAGACGGTGCGAACCGACATTGCCAAGAATTCTGCCAATTTGTGCGGCAGCCGTGTCAGTGCCGGTTTGCTCGACCCGGACATATATTTTTCCCGTCAATACCAATGTATTGGCAAACACCTTGTTTTCAGGTTCTTTTTCCACTGGTTGCGATTCACCCGTCAGTATGTGTTGGTCGATGGTTGCCATCCCCTCAATGACAAGCCCATCAACGGGTATGATCTGACCAGCCGATAGCATAATGATGTCCCCCACCTGCAATTCCACAAAACTGATTTCTGTCTCGATGCCGTCTACTTGTATCCACACTGAAGCAGGTGGTTGCAAAGCAAAGGCACCCTTTAAGGCTGCCTGGGAATAGGCTTCAGTGCGGGCCGCCACCTTGAAGGCCAAAAATACCACCACCGCCATTAAACTGCTGACAACATAGTAGCCAGCAGCCAGGCCACTGTAGATGGACAGACTGGCAACCAGACGGTATTTCACTCGCCTTTCCTGTAGGAGTATCTGGAGGTTACGCTGCATCATGGGCCACATGATATACATGAGACCCATGCCACTCACCCAGGATAGCGGATGATAAACAACAGCTCCGAGGAGGGCTACCTTGGTATTAGTGATGGCCAATCCCAGGCGGCGGTTGGTATCTGCTTCTTTTTCGTTGTACGTACCGCCAAATTCCTGCATTTGCTGGCTGCGCTGTTTACTGCCAAACAAGGGGTCTACCTTAGTCTGGAAGAACTGCTGGTAGTGGGTGTCTACCGTCTTGAGTAACTCCAGGGTTGTTTTCTGCGGACGTCGTTTTTTGGACAACTGTTTTCCTGCCCAAACACTGCCCCCCATCAGCAACACTGGCAGGATATGTAACATCAGTCAGCAGCCACCGCGAACAAGTTAAGACTGTACAAACCCTTGGAATCAAACCACTGCTGCTCCAGCTTTAAACCTGCAGCTTTACCCAGTTGCAGGATATCGTTCTGATCGTACTTGTGGGCAAAGTGAATACGAATGAGCTCACTCGCCCTAAAGCTGAACGTCTGTGACAAAGCGGCAATAGTAACCTGCTGGTCACACAGGCTTTTTAAATAAATTTCCACGCGCCCTGCATTTTCATTATAGAAGCAGTAGCGCTGGAAATTTTCTGGCATAAAATCCCCCCCCAGTTGCCGGTTGATACGGCGTAGGGCGTTGCAATTGAATGCGTAACGCAATGGTTCTTTATCACCTGGACAACCATAAGCCAAGTGGATGGTTTCAGCATCTTTTTTCAGGTCAATACCCAGTAACAGCTTGTCCCCTGGTTTGAGTGCCGGGAGCATTTTTTCCCGCAACAACCCGGCTGCCTTGTCACGGTCTGTATGGCCAATATCTGAACCCAGCCACAATAATAGTTTGGGTTGAAGGATTTCATCTGTGAGGGCGGCCAACCCGGTGTAGTAATCGGCAATGATTCCCAGAATGTGCAGGCCCGGATAGTCGACACTCAGGCGTTTGACATTTTCCTGTAAGAAATCACCGGAAATGTCGATGGGGCAAAACAGTGTAGAACCCTGTTTTTGTAATAAGGCCTCCAAAAGCCGCCTGGTCTTAGCGGCACTGCCGCTGCCCAGTTCGATCAGGGCTGTGTTGTCCGTCAGCTGCGCTGCAATTTCGGGGGCAAACCGGGTGAGAATTTCGGTTTCTGCGTGAGCGGGATAATAATTCTTGTCTTGGGTAATTTGTTCAAACAGGTCAGAGCCGTCCGCATCGTATACATATTTATGGTGAATATATTTTTGTGTGGCCGCCAAGCCCGTGCCAATGTCGTTGGCAAACATGTCGGGTCCATTACGATCAGCCAGGTTGATGAATCGGTAAGGTGTGCCCCAATGGGCAGAAACGTCCTTGATTTGAATCTTTGGCATACGGTGAATCTATCGGAAAATTAAGATGTGATGCGTGAAGCTTAGATAGACTGCAATGTGGAGGGAAGTGATTTATTGTTAAGAAATGTTAAATAAAGATAACTGAGTACTAGTACTTAGTCACATTCGCTGAAAATCTTGGAAACGTAGCGTTAGCGGAGTGAAGATTTTTAGTCCGCGATAGCCGTAGGGCATGTGTTTTCACGAAGCGCTGTTTGCGTAGTGA
>SBAV01000361.1 GCA_005239965.1 Methylobacter tundripaludum | reverse complement strand
GATATGGAAAAACAGCCACCAGAATTACTCTATGACCTATGGACACATGAGAGTCAAATCCTTATGGCCCAAAAATGAAGGAATCGTTGTCGTACCCCCTTATCATGAACGAGGCTTAATCGTCTGTCAGACTCATTTTCCGTTAGAAATACAGCAATCCTTCAGACTCATTTAGTATTGGAAGAGACTAGCAACATGATGAAAGCAAAAATATATTTTACGACTAAACTTGTGTTGTTATGGTTTTGCGTGGCAAGGCTGGTTTTTGCAAACAACCCGCATGAAATTTCGGTGCAAAGCCAATTCAGTAACTGTGTAAATTGCCATCTGACGCAGTCCAATTATTATGTCAAAGCAAAATGCTGGATGCAGGCCGGCTGCACAAAAGTTTTTTACTTCGCCGCAATAACACGGAAGGCGAATTATATTTGACCTGCCACAAGGTCAATGGAGGTTCAAAATAATGTCAAAAAATGTATCCAAACGCCACACGGTCTTTATTAAAAAATCTTTTCAGGGCCGTTTTATCTTGGGCGTGTTCCTGCTGATTCTGTTGTCGGGGGGCTGTTCCGCTTTGCTGATTTACTGGATTACCGGAGGGGACCTGCAAGCGCAGGCGCAGACGGCGCATACGAACATCATAAATGCATTGGACCACCTTGGGGTCTCCATCCTTATCGGCAACTTGGTGGCCTTGCTGGTCGCTGGTAGCCTGACGGTGTTTGTGGTGATGTACGCCTCTCACAAGATTGCGGGGCCGCTATACCGTTTTGAGGCTTTGTGCGATCAGATCGGCGACGGCCAATTGGAAATGGACATTTCCCTGAGGGAGAACGACCAGCTGCAGGAGCTGGGTGATGCCTTTGCTGTGATGGTAGACAAGCTGCGTAGCCGAAAAGACCGGCGCATAAGGCTGGTGACCGAGTTGACTAGCCACCTTGAGCGGCTGCAAAAAGACCCGACTATAACGGTTAATCACCTGGAAGGGCTGGAACAAATGCACCAGGCTCTCGCCCAGTTACAGGAATAAGCGTTGCTACCACAAATCAAAGCAAAACAAGGTGCCATCGCCGACCCGGACAAAAGAAGCCCAAGCCCTCCAAAACGGCAGCTGAGACTTGCCCATTACAATGATAATGCGCACTGGAATGCGTTTTAGATACGGGTGCCACAGAAGGCGCCCCGCCTTATCAAAACATCCTGTCGCCACCTGCAACTTTTTTGTTGTGCAGGCGCTTGCTGTGGTCTTGTTCGCGCTGGAGAACGGTGCCGTTATGGAGCCTTACCAGTTTCTTAACCATGACTTTGCCGTGATTTGGAAAGAAGTAGATTTTGCGCGGATAAATATCGAGCAAATCTTCCGCCATGATCGGTATCTGCTGCATTTTCAGGTAATTACGCACAAATGATGAGTTGCGCTCGCCAACTTTATCCACCGTGAAACTTTTGAGTATATTGCCGCCGCCAAATATCTTGGCTTCCAGGTTCTTCCTTTGCGCGCCTATTTCGAGCAACTGGGTAATGAGAATTTCCATTGCGTAATTCCCGTAGCGTGCTGAGGCGTTGATGGGTTCCCCAAAATCACCCGGCGGCGGCAACATAAAATGATTCATGCCGCCGATACCGCTGACGCGATCCCGGATGCAGGCGGCTACGCAGGAACCCAGCACGGTGACAATGAGCATGGGCCGCACGGTGGCGTAGTATTCGCCGGGCAAAATCTTGACTGCATCCATCTCGAAATTGCTGTCATAATAAAGATTTGGCGCCAGCGCCTCTTCGTATAAATCCGACAGGGACATGGCCTGTTCAGCTTAGGCCGTTAGGGTCACTCGATGCCACTTTTGTCCGCGAATGCCGGAAATGCGGTGCGAGTTCATAGACGGTGTTGCCGCGTAATTTGAAAAAATCGGCAGCGTGGTACAGGCTTTCCGAGTGCCCAGCGAACAGCAATCCGTGCATCTCCAGCATCGGTACGAACCGTTTGAGAATTTTAAGCTGGGTTTCCTTATCAAAATAAATCAATACATTACGGCAGAAAATAGCATCGAAAGTCCCGCTGATAGGCCAGCAGTCATCCAGCAGGTTGAGCTGGCGGAAACTGATCAGATCACGCAGTTCCTTTCGCACCTGAACAGAGCCAGCGTTTTTGCCTGAGCCTTTGAGGAAAAAGCGCCTGAGTGTTTCCGGCGGCAGTTTTTCCACCCGATCCATCGGGTAAATGGCGGCTTGGGCTTTGCTTAGCACGTTGGTGTCGATATCGGTGGCGATGATTTCCACGGGAGGGCTGTAACTGCCAAAAGCGTCTATCATGGTCATGGCCATGGTATAGGGCTCCTCCCCTGTGGATGAGGCCGAACACCATAAGCGTAAGGGGCGTTTACGCAAGCTCAGCATATGCTCCTTAAGGAGTGGGAAATGATGGGGTTCACGAAAAAACGCCGTGAGGTTGGTGGTAAGCGAGTTTATGAAGGCTTCCCATTCGTCGCTTTGATTTCGCTCCACCCGCGCCAGATAGTCTTGAAACGAGGTCAGGCCAGTGGCCCGCAGCCTTCGCCCCAACCGACTGTACACCATATCTTTTTTACTGTCGCTGAGCTTGATGCCACTGTGCTGATACAGTATTGTGCGAATCCGCTCGAAATCCGACGCGGTGAATAAAAATTCTTTTTGTTCGGGCTCTTTGCTCATAGTAAGGTTACATCGGGCATGAAAATGACAGTCCATTGTTTGAGCAATGCAGGCCTATCGCTAAGCAAGTGACAGAACAGTGCAGGGGCGGCCAAAAGCCGCCCCTATTAATTAACCACTTAACTGGGTTAGGACTGGCGTGTGAGCCCAAATCCCCCCTTAAAATTCTATCCACTCGTCATTCTGCTGGCTTAGCTTGGCGGCCGTAGCTAGGTTTTTGCGGGGCTTTATGATGTTGGCTACCGGGCGGGCCGCCGGTTTGTGAGTGACGACCGACAAATTGGGGGCGCGGCGCGGCGCGGGGGATCGTATGTCGGAATCAAGGCGGAACTGGGCAACCGTTTCGGTCAGGGTCGCAGCCTGCTCCTCCAGTGACTCGGCTGCGGCGGCGGCTTGCTCCACTAGCGCGGCGTTTTGTTGCGTCACTTCGTCCATCTGCGTCACAGCCTGGTTTACCTGGTCAATGCCAGAACTTTGTTCCATCGATGCCGCCGCAATTTCTGCCATAATGTCGGTGACACGTTTCACCGAAACGACAATCTCGTCCATGGTTTTGCCGGCTTCACTGACCAGCTTGCTGCCGTCTTCGACCTTCTCCACCGAATCGCTGATCAGCGCCTTGATTTCTTTGGCTGCGGCCGCCGAGCGCTGCGCCAGGTTGCGCACTTCACTTGCCACCACGGCAAAGCCACGGCCCTGTTCGCCGGCCCGCGCCGCTTCCACCGCCGCGTTGAGCGCCAGGATATTGGTCTGTAAGGCGATGCCGTCAATCACGCTAATGATGTCGACAATCTTGCGGGCGCTCTCGTTAATGCCGGACATCGTTGCCACCACTTGCTGCACCACGCTTCCGCCTTTGACAGCAACGTCCGAAGCTGCCGAGGCCATTTGGTTGGCCTGCCTGGCGTTGTCGGCATTTTGCCTCACCGTGGAGGCGAGTTCTTCCATACTGGAGGCCGTTTCCTCCAGACTGGCGGCTTGTTGTTCCGTGCGATGCGACAGGTCGGCATTGCCGGCGGAAATTTCCCTGGCTGCCGTGCTGATGGAGTCAACCGCTGTCTTGACGGTGATGATGGGTGTTACGATGCTTTCCAAGGTGGCATTGACGCCTTCCACGATGCTCCGGAAATCGCCCTGATGCTTGCTGGCATCGACACGGGTCTGTACGCGCCCATCCAACGCGGCATGTGACAACGTGTTGGCGTCGTCCACCAGCAAGTTGACCGCATCGATACAGGTGTTGAGGTTGTCCTTGATGGTGTTGAAGTCGCCTTGGTAACGGTCGGTGATCTTCTCCGGGATGTCGCCATGGGCGATCCTTTCGACGTAGCCGGCAGCCATGTTCAAAGGTTCGACGACGGCATCAAGCGTGGCGTTGATACCCTCGACCATGGTCTTGAACGAGTAGTCAAATTTGCTGGCGTCAGCACGCGCCGACAAGTGGCCGGCCGATGCGGTGTTCGCCAGTGCCGTAATTTCTGCTTGCATGGAAACCAGGCTGGCTTTGACACCGTCAATCGCGGCGGTGATCTGTCCCTTTTTGCCTGGCAAACGGTCCATGTCGACGGAAAAATCCCCTTTCCCATAGTGCTCTACCACTTCAATGATACGTTTCTTCACGGCAATATGTGAGGCCACCAAGGCGTTGATGTTGTTGGCCATGACGTTGAAATCGCCCCTGAACATTTCCGCTGCGATGCTGGCGTCGATGTCTCCCAGATCGTGCTGGCTTTTGACGTAGGCGACCGACTCGATGACGCCTTTCATGGTGGAGGCAAGATAATTCAGGCGTTTTTTCAACTCGGCAAAGTCACCCTTGTATTCTGCCGTAAGCTGTCCACTTATATCACCCCGCGAATATTTCTTGATCTGTTCGATAGTTTCTTGAACAGGGATGATAACGGCATCGAGGGTAAAATTAATGCCGGCGATGATTTTTTGGAAATCGCCCTGGTGGCGGCTGGCATCGGCCCGGATTGACAGATTGCCTTCTACCGCGCCCTGGTAAAGTAAATCGGCATCTGCAATCAACCGCTTTAGGTCTGCGCGTACGTGCTCAATGTTGTCATTGATGAAGGCTTTCTTGCCGGGAAACTGCTCCAGTTGCGCATCGAAATTGCCTTCGCCGAATGCTTTGACGCACGCCATCGCCTTTTTATTGACAGTAATATGGCCTTTGACCATATCGTTGATGTTGCTGGCGATCTCTTTGAAATCACCCTCAAATTTGCCAGCGTCGATCATCACATCGATATCGCCTTTATCATGCTCTAAAGCCATATGATTCATTTGCTCTATCAGCAGCTTGAGGGTCGCCTGCATCGGCTTGAAGGCTTCCAGCATTTTGCCGATCTCATCCTGATTTTCAACGGCAATGGCGCTGTCCAGATTGCCACGGGAAATTGCGTCGACCACCCGGGTGGCACGATTCAGGGGGCCGACAATCCGGTTCGCCAGGTGGCGACCGCGCAGGTAGACAAACACCAGCCCCGCCAAAAACAGGAATACCATTGCCTTACTGATCAGGGTGTAAGCATCTTGCGCTTCTTTGTATTCTTGAGCGGCCACGTTGAGCTGCAGCTGAATCAACTGCTCCAGGCTCTCTTCCGCTGGCGGGAAGAAGGTACGGGCAGGGCCTGACAAGATAGATCCCAAGTCGTCGTAATTTTGCACCTTGATTGCCGCCAGTGCGGGTTGGAGGGCACTGGACAGCCAAGCATTTCGAGCCGCCTCGAACTTGGCGGCCAGTTGTTTTTCTTCTTCGGTCAGGTAAGTGAGCATGTACGTCGCCCAGAGTTTGTCGATTTCGACTTTGTTGTTTTCAACCGTCTTCAGCGTGGTGGCGTTTTCTTCTGTACTGTGAAAGCCTAGCGATGCGTTCAAGCGCATGCGGTTTTTTATTAACAGGGCGCGGATACTTCCCAACTGGGCCACCGGGAGCATTCGATCATCATTGATCGTTTTCAGGCTCGCGTTGGTCCGGTTAACGCCGTACCAACCCAAACCGCCCATGGCAACCAGAAATGCCAGGGTGATACCTAAGCTCAGCATCAACAGTGATTTAATAGTCATCTTGTCAAACATCTTCTTACCCTTATAAGTAATATGGTTTTAAGACAGGGATAAACCCGGTAGCCCTTTGCTGTATCCAAAGGCGTATGGTGTAAAGTTTCTCTAGCCGTTAAAATTCAATCCATTCATCTTCCGCCAGATGGCGCGGTTTTACGGCACTGGCCACTAGTCGGGCTGAAGGTTTATGCGCGGTGGCCGATCGGCTTGCGGCAGGATGCTGTGCGGTGGGGCATTCGTCGGAATCAAGGTGGAATTGGGCTATCGTTTGCATTAAGGTGTTCACCTGTTCTTCCAGTGACTCGGCAGCTGCTGCGGCTTGCTCCACCAGCGCAGCGTTCTGTTGCGTCACCTCGTCCATTTGGGTCACGGTTTGGTTTACCTGATTGATACTGGAACTTTGTTCCGCCGATGCCGATGCAATTTCCGCCATGATGTCAGCGACGCGTTTTACCGAAACGACGATCTCCTTCATGGTTTTGCCGGCTTCGCTGACCAGACTGCTACCGTCTTCGACTTTCTCCACCGAATCGGCGATCAGTGCCTTGATTTCCTTGGCCGCTGTTGCGGAGCGCTGCGCCAGATTACGCACTTCACCCGCCACCACAGCGAAGCCGCGACCCTGCTCACCCGCCCGCGCCGCCTCTACCGCAGCATTGAGTGCCAAAATATTGGTTTGTAAGGCAATACCGTCGATCACGCTAATGATGTCAACAATCTTGCGGGCACTCTCGTTAATGCCGGACATAGTATCCACCACTTGCTGCACTACATTCCCGCCTTTGGCGGCTACTTCCGAAGCCGTTATAGCCATCTGGTTGGCCTGTCTGGCGTTGTCAGCATTCTGATTTACCGTGGAAGCGAGTTCCTCCATACTAGCCGCTGTTTCCTCCAGACTGGCAGCTTGCTGTTCCGTACGATGCGACAGATCGGCATTGCCGGAAGCGATTTCCTTGGTCGCCGTGTTTATGGCCTCAACCACCATTTTTACGGTGATGATAGGTGTTACGATGGTTTCTAACGTGGAATTGATCCCTTCCACGATTTTACGGAAGTCGCCGTGATGTTTGCTGGTATCGGCACGGGTTTGAATATGCCCATCCAATGCGGCCTGCGACAGCATAGAAGTGTCGGTAATCAGAGCTTTCAGATTTCCACGCACCTGCTCTATGGTGTCATTGATGAAAGCCTGCTTGCCTGGAAATTTTTCCAGTGGAGCCTCGAAATTGCCTTCGCCAAATTCCTTGATACAGGCCATTGCTTTTTGCGTGATATCAAGGTGGTGTTTGACCATATTATTGACGCCCAGAGCTATGATTTTATAGCTGCCCTCGAAACGGCTGACGTCGATGTCCCCCTTGTTCTGCTCCGCAGTCACATAGTGGATGCTGTCGACGAAGCCGTTTAGGATACCGATGGTAGTGTTCATGTTTTTCTTGAGGATTTGGAATTCACCTCTAAAATCGTCTTCAATCTTCGGAGGCAGGTTGCCTGTTGCGATGTGATGGAGATAATCCTCAATTACTTTCACCGGCAGGGTGATGGCATCGAGCATACTGTTGATGTGGGAGGCGATATCGTGATGGAAGCCAGACTTGCCTTTCAGCGAGATGCGTTTCGACAAGTCGCCAGATCTGGCAGCTTCGACTAGATCGATAACGTCTTTTTCCTCTGCCACTTCCAACGTTCGGTCACTCCATTCGACAACCGATCCTAAACGTTCACCCTGCCTGGTGATGACAGGGTTGGCAATCAATGCGAAAGTACGCCCCCCGATTTGCATCTGTACGCGGTGAGTAGTCGTAAAACTGGCCAGCATATTCTTTTGATGCGCCGGATTTTTATGAAATTGATCCATATTAGATCCCAGTAGCTGGGCCGCATTGAAATTAGGCAGCACCTTGCGCACATCGCTTTCGGCGGCCGCCAACATGGCTACAACAGACTTGTTCATGTAAACAATGTTGCGCTCGTTGTCGGCAATCATGACGTTGGTGGTGACATTGTCCAGCGCGGCTTTCAGGCGCTGGTTTTCGACGGAAACATGCCTGGCTTCGTTCAACATGTCGATGGTGGCGTTCATGCTGTTCTTGAGGGCGGTGTATTCGCCTTTAATGTCGTCGGTGATCTTCGGTGGAATGCCGCCCTTGGCAATGCACTCCAGGTATTCAGTCATCATGTCAAGAAGTGTCCGCTGTTCCGTGCTTGTGTCTGTAGCACGACGGCCTTCCGAAGCACGCCGCTCTTGGGTAACCAGGCTATTTTTCAATGCCAACATGAGCGGGGCGACAATATCGGAGTCCGAGGTGTCGATAGCGCTGGTAAAATCGCCAGCCGACATTTTATCGATAATTTTTACCGCTTCGGCGATTTTAGACTGTATCTTTTTGTTTCCAAAAAGTGCCATAGGTGCTCCTCTTGTTTCAGTGCTGGATTGTATAAATCGGTGGATTGTTGAATGAATTCTAGGCGGCGGCTTTCGCAATCAGCTCCATGTCATTAGAAGACATCAACCGTTCAATATCGACCAGGATAATCAAGCGTTCGTCCACCGTACCCAGGCCGATAAGGTACTGCGTGTCCAGGCTGGAACCCAATTCAGGCGTGGCATGAGTTTGCTCAGGCGTGAGCTCTATCACGTCGGATACGCCGTCCACCACCATGCCGATCACCTGCCCGCAGACATTCAAGACGATCACCACCGTGAACGGGGTATAGTCCACATTGCCCAGTCGGAATTTAATGCGCATATCGACTACCGGGACGATGACCCCGCGTAAATTGATAACGCCCTTGATGAAATCCGGTGTATTGGCAATTTTGGTAACCGTTTCGTAGCTGCGTATTTCTTGCACCATGAGGATATCGATGCCATATACCTCATCACCCAACGTGAAAGCCAAGTATTCACGACTTGCTCCGAGCTCTTGATTACCTTGCATAGATACCTTAAATTTTTAGATGTGATTCGTGTATCGTTTTAAATACCCGAAGTTAAAGATGCGGCTTCCAACTTAAGGAGGGACGCTTTTAAAAAAGCCGCGTTCGTAAATCCGCTTATCTAAGCGGCTAATTCCTCCTTTGAAGAATAGTAAAGTCAATCCATAAGTCAAACTTAAATCAATTTTTTGCCCATTACACCACCTCCAAAGGAACGAACGGTACAGAGAGACCATTGATACACGAAGGGGCGTTTTTGCTTTCACTCGGTCGTCCATGCTGGCTATTTTTGCCCATCCCCCCGAATATGCTGTGTACAGCATATTCGGGGGGATGGGCAGAGTTCAGGGATATGCGGCGTATGATGGCCTAAGGCGGCAGTAACCCCAGCAAAAGCAAGTCGGTTGTCGTAGCAGTTTTTCTGTTTGTCTCAGCCTGTTACTGCCGTTCTTTGTATCACCAATCGAAGGATGGCTCTATGCTTACCACTTATTCCAAACGCCAAATAACGTGTGCAACAACCTACTACGCAGGGCCTGCCGGACCGTATCTTGATAACCTATGATTAAAACAAGTCTTCACAATTGCGGTCGACAACATCAATGAGTGCATCTTTGCCTACTTTTACACGGTCACGTCCGAAACCACAGGAGACATTATCAATTTCGCTGTCTTCACTGTTGATAAGGTCATTGCCACTGTCCCCGAAAAGACGGTCCTGGCCTGAATTGCCATCGATGCTATCCTTACCTGGGCCTCCCAAAATACGGTCATCGTTTTCGTTGCCGTTTAAAATGTCGTCACCTGCCTGGCCATTCAGGGTGTCTTTGCCGCTGTTGCCATTGAGTATGTCATTACCGTTACCGCCATTCATGGTATCGTTGCCTCCCAGGCCATTGATGGTGTCGTTGCCGTCGCCGCCTGAAAGCTGGTCATTGTTGCTGTTGCCGTTTATAGTGTCATCGCCCGCGCCGCCGTTGACTACCATCACAGGATCGGGTGCAAAGACAGCATCGATAAATGTGATGAAGGGGACGGCGGTAATAGTGTCATTGCCGCTTTTCAGATCCGCTACCACTTTTGCCGGCATACCGCCCCGTCCGCAAATCGCCACCGTGCTGCCTTGCTGGATGCAACCAGGGCCGGCAGTGATCCCAGCGCTATCTTCAACATAATAGCCTTCTGGAAAGCCGCCTGTTAATTCAAATACTTCATGATGCAGCCTGACGTTGTTGAAGCCACTTTTAGTTGGCCGAGCTGGGTTGGTGTCATTGCCGGTATAGACAACCGTACTGAGAGCACCACCATTAGGATCGCCATCTAAGCGTACTGTTGAGGCGTGGGTTGTAGAGACGCTGCTCAAAGCCAACACAGCAGTTACTAAAACAGATTGATAGTTTTTCATGATAATCACCTTAAAGTTTGCACAGTTAAAATTAGTGTTTTTGTAGGGTACTTTTTGTACCGTGGAACCCTGAATCAGGTTTGGAAAAGATTCATGTCAGGCCCAGTTATAACAAAGCGATTAACATGCCAACTCAAAAATAATGATAATAATTATTTATTATCAACAAGTTGATTACTAAAAAGAGGGGGTTTTGGTAGCTAAAAGGTTGCGACAAAAGTTGCAGCCATGGAGATTATAGGAGATGCAAAGGGGCTTGGGAGCGCGTGGCAATACGGATGCCCAAAATGTCGGCTGTGCAACTTTTGTTGCAGGTGGTTCGTTCCAATCATCCACGCCATTAAATCCGCAACTCGTACAATCGGCTTAAAAGCCTACGTTCTTGTATGCTATCTTAGCGAATTTTTAAATATATAAGTCATTGAAAAATATGTATATCAGAAACAAATGAGAAGTTACTGAACCTAAAGCCGCCAGACTGGAAGGCGTATTTGAATGATTAGCGGCCTAAAAACCAAATAGGACTAAATAAATTAAACCTGCATTAAACAGGGCGATCAGTTTAAATTTATTGGACGCTGACTCACTCCAATAAAGGAAAAGGCTTGTTTTATGTGTTAGCCAAGTGGCCAGCAGATTTTTTTTAAGCGTACGAAAAAACCGTGGCATTGCCCACTTCAGATAGTAAATTACGCTGAAAGCCATGGATAACATCAAATAAAAGACGATGATTTGTGTTTCATGCACACCCGTATGGAAAATATGTTCGACAATGTGATCAAGGGTTGCCTCAAAAATCTCAAACAGAAGGTGGGCGAGTTCCCACAAGGTATGTGACAGTTCGAGCAACAAGCCAAATATAACGTCGGGCATAGCAATAACGCTAGCAATGCCTATCAGGTAACATGCGTTGACTGTTTTTTGATAAGTTAATGTGTACCTATTCATCGTCTTATTCCAATAATTCTTGCTTAAAATATGAGATTCACTTGCCAAACACGCTTTTATAACGTCTATCGGGCATTGGTATACGCCGCTCCCAGTTGATGTTTCAGTGCTTGATTGACGCCAAATTGCTTCAGTGACCAAACCTTACCCGTGTAAATATTTCCAATATAAAGGTTGTAAAAATTACCCTGACGGGTACTGGAAAAAATGATATGGGAGGTATCAACAAACATAGGGTCAGAGTTATTGGCATTGCAATCATTTAAACTAAGTTCGATAGGTCGGCTATACCCCGAATTGGGCAGCAAATAAATTTGGTCATTTCTGGAAACAGAATCTTTCCAACTTACAAAAAATAAGAATTTATTCTGGACGATAGGATAATACTCGGCTAAACCTCGTCTACCCGTAACCAAGTTTGGAAGGCCGATGGCTAATTGATTAGCCTTGTTTTTAAAATTTACTTGATAAACATCACTTATCGCGCCTGCGTCTTGACTGTAAAAAACAGATTTCCCGTCAGATGACAGATAGGGCATAGATTCTTCGGTAATATAACTGTTGTTGGTGATTTTCCACGACGCATCTGCAAACGGTGCATCAGGATCAGTAAAGTTCAGATGAAGCATCGCGATATCACCGTTATTTTTATAGACGATATAATTGCCGTCCAACGAAAACTTAGGATCTTCACTACGACCGTCCATCTCTTGCGTATGGTTACTCAAGTTAACAGGTGCTAATAGCGATCCAATCTTCCAAATGAAAATATTCCAGCGAGCGTTTTGTTTTCCCATAAACGTAATTCTTCGTCCATTCGGAGAAAAATGCGCATTCATCGGATCTTCAATGTTCCAAAAATCCTGGTTGAGTTGGGCCAATGTATTTGAGCGGAAATCTTTTAAGAATAAATTCGATGAACCATCGTTGTAGGAGGCATAGGAATGGTAAACCAGCCTGCCACGCAATGACGCAGAAAATCTTGAATACGATTGTAAGACAGCGTTAGTTGTACACTTCGCGTAACTGACGACGCTATAAGCCACCGATAAGAAAATAACGGGTAGAGCTAAAATCCTTCTGTAGCGGACTTCAGTTTTCGGGCCATGATTTAAGACGGTAATTTTCGCTAAACAGGGGCAGGTTGTTAATGCCGTCACATTGGTATTGACTGTTAATACCATCATAGCTCTCCTGTTTAGCCCGGATTAAGATTTTTTGCCGGTCTGTGTGAATTAGGGTTCCTTGATCTTTGTGATAATTCCCCCACCTGCCAGGGTTATCGACCGGTATTTTTTAAACTTTAATCGTTGCTGACAAGGCACCCTGTTGAGAACACATAAACTGTTCGGTTTCAGCGTATCCAAAAGGACTGTGAATAAAACGGGCAGAACCGTTGATGCCGGGCAGCTTTGCAACTGTTGATATTTTCGGCCGTACTTCAGGTGTGCGAGATATGCTTTTGCGTGCCGCTGATATTTTTGCCTTGGCTTCAGGTGTGTGGGTTTTGCCTTTTTGTGCCGCTGATAGTTTTGCGCGTGTTTCAGGTGTGTGGGTTTTGCCTTTACGTGCCGCTGATAGTTTCGTTCGCGTTTCAGACGTATGCATTTTTCCTTTGCGCGCCTCTGATATTTTTGCCTTGGCTTCAGGTGTGTGGGTTTTGCCTTTTTGTGCCGCTGATAGTTTTGCGCGTGTTTCAGGCGTATGAGATATGCCTTTGCGTGCCGCTGATATTTTTGCGCGGTGTTCTGGTGATAAAGGCTTGCCTTTTGTTGTTGGCGTCATAACAGCTCTCCTGTTTAGTCCAGACTAAGATTTTTAGCCGGTCTGTGTGAATTCGGGTTCCTTAATCTTTGTGATAATTTCCCAGCTGTCAGGGTTATCGACCGGTATTTTTTAAACTTTAATCGTTGGTTGTTAAAGCTGGAGAGACCTGCCGGTTTGATTGGAGTCAAGAAACGGTCTTGTTAGGTGGAGTGGTGCAAGCCATTAAAAATGGCTCACTTCCGTCTGGCAGACAGCCGGCAGATGTTTGTGGTGGGTGTCAATCAGCATGCAAAATTGACCAGAATCCTGGGGGAAACAGCTTTGAAAATTGACCACCCCAGGTTGTTTAATGAAACACAGGCAGTGCTGGTTTGATACTGGGCTTGCCTTGGAATTTAAAGTCGATACAGATAGAAGTTACGCCATCTGTCAATGCGTACTATATTTATCAATCACTGGATAATACTTCCGCTAATTCTGGATTTTTGTCTGAGTCCGACTAAAACTATCTTAATAAAATACATATAAATTAATTAGTTAAAAATTTCGATGCCCTATTTTCAACTGATGCCACATATTTTAGCGATTGGCAAATGTAGTGCGTGGCCGTTGTCGGCATTTTTATTCATCGGCTTGAGTTTGATGCCCAAAAATACTTAAACCAACAACACGGGAGCACTACCCAATATGTCTTATTCCAATTCCATAAAGCCTGATCTCGATTGGAGTCAAGTTCGGGAAACTGTCAAGTTATTGAATTTATCGGCTGCCCAAGTCGACGTTATTTTGCAGGAAAGCGAATTATCAGTGAATACATTAACTGAATCGTTTACTGATATTGTCGAAAGCATGCACACGATTAATAACCATCTTCTGTCTCTTGATTCTTCAGGTGACAGGGATCAGGCACTAACGTGCTGTTCGGAAACGAAAGATAAAATCCAGAGGGCTATTATTGCCTTTCAGTTTTACGATCGGATGCAGCAATGCTTGCAGCATGTCACATCGAACTTAAGGGGTTTGTCAAACCTCGTTGAAAGCCCGGATCGCCTTTATAACCCCAATGAATGGCGGGGATTTCAGGGACAGATACGTTCAAGATATACCATGGAATCTGAAAAAATGATGTTTGATGCCATCTTACAAGGTAAATCTGTCGATGATGCCATTGCGGCGAAAGAGGCGCATCAACACAATCAGTTTAGCGATATAGAATTATTCTAATACCCAATTATTTTTCTTTTAGTGAATGGCTGCGTCGATTGATTGGATAAAAGAAACCCCAAGAAATTAACTATTGGCGGAAATAACGGCTATAAACTCAACAAGAACTATCAGCGCAGAACACGTTAATTGTAGTTCAATTTATTGATTTTAAATGTTAAATGTTACAAACAGGCAATTCCTGTCAACTACAAAACACAGCATGCGGTATTTTTTGTTGATTCCTTGTAAGACGCCACATAATAACTACACTTACGCTAGATGGATTGAATCCAGCAAAATTTACACTTTTTGAACAACAGTGGTAGCTGAAATAACGATGGATACAACAAAAGAATTGTTGCAGAAAAAAATCCTGATTATCGATGATGTTTCATACATGCGTAATTTGGCCAAGACTATTTTGCGGGACGCCGGTTTTACTCACATTTTTGATGCAGCAAGTGGAGAGGATGCGTTAACGCTGATGGGAAAAGTTAGGGTTAATCTCGTGGTGTGCGACTGGAATATGCCCGGAATGAGTGGGCTAGACCTTTTTAAAGCAGCGCAAGAGGATGCCAAACTGGCAGGAATTCCTTTCATCATGCTGACATCGTCATCAGAAGGCAGCAAGGTAAAAGAAGCACTTGAGGCAGGTATAACGTCTTACATACTAAAACCTGTTAAACCCGACGATTTGGTGAAAAAAATTATCAACCGGCTGAAGTAGCGTTTTTATTGCTGGAAACGGGTAGTGTTACAGTTTTTGTTGATCGTCATTTACTGATAGATGACACCATTACAGAAATACAACAATGGAGAAAACAATGGCAAGTATTCTTGCAGTTGACGACTCATCTTCAATGAGAAAGATGGTTACCTTCACCCTAAAAGGTGCCGGATACGATGTCGAAGAGGCCGTAGATGGGGTTGATGCGTTGACCAAAGCCCAATTTAGGCAATTTGATTGCATTGTGACCGATGTCAATATGCCGAATAAAGATGGGATTACCCTGATTAGAGATTTGCGCTCCCTGCCTGATTACAAATACATACCCATGCTGATGCTGACGACTGAATCAGGGACGGAAAAAAAACAGCAGGGCAAAGCTGCCGGTGCGACAGGGTGGATAGTCAAACCCTTTGATCCCGATCAGTTATTAAAGACCTTGAAGAAAGTTCTGGGTTAATTCTACTTTGTTAAATCCAAGTATCGCATAAGTAGTTGATTTAATTCATACTATAAATATTTTTTTAATCTAGTATATCTCAATAGTGCATTTC
>SBAV01000525.1 GCA_005239965.1 Methylobacter tundripaludum | reverse complement strand
GTACATCCACCAGACGCCGTTTTTACGTTTGTTGGTAGCCTTGGCGCTGACAAGGGCGGCCCCGCCTGCAAAAATACCTATTGCTAGTGGCAACATAAGGTTATTTCCCTTTAAGCAAAAATCTATTGTCGGCCAAGCTGGCAAATAAACATAAGAAAGCGGCACTTTGGTTTATTGCCCACATGGGCTTGCCAGCTAGGACAAGCACTGCACCAAAAATCACTGGAACCTTTATATTTGTAATTTACCATCAAACGCACGGAGACTTGAAAAAAAACAATATTTCTTAACATTTCTTAACGTTGACTGACCAGCAAAAACCAGGAAACCGCCCTGGATCATAGGAAAGATTGTCTACAAGCACTTTTTATGAACAAGTTGCGAAATGTTAAGAAATGTTACCAAAACTTCAAATGACCAATCGGACAAGATAAAATTCGGCTCCATGTATCATCCTACTGAGGATAAATCATGAAAAATCGGGTAGTTGATTTTTTTACTCACATCCCTCTGTGCAACCGGCCGACATTGCACGTATTTACAGCATTGCCAAAAAACAGGAAGAGACATTGTCCTGAAAAAAATTAAGCGCCTTTGGAAATCGCCGTTTCTTCTACCAAACACCCACCTCGCCGCCAAAAGGAAACATATGATGTCCGTACCACCGGCCGCCGCGTGTACGCAAACCAGTCATTTCATCACAGAGCCGTTGCTTATGGCGGATGCGAACCCACTTCTGCCAGCCGTGGCGACACCGAGCGTCCCGTATAGCGGCTGGCGGATCAGCCTCCTATCGGAAGGGGCTGCGCGCACCACTTATGTCGCCTATCGGGAGGAGGATGCGAACCACGAGCATCCTGGCCTGATGCTAGGCGGCTCCGACACGGTGGTGTGCGAAGGTTACTGGCCGTTTCGGCCGGCCTTCAGCCCCAAAATCATCCTGGGCGGCATCTGCTTATATACCGGGGTTTGGGCCGTACAATTTTCGGGCGTTGACGGCGGCGAACTACCACGGCCCTTGGGTCTGGGCTTGTCGGGGGATTTACAGCGCTGCCTGAAATTCATCAACAAGCGCCGGCCTATTTTTGGGTTCCAACTGCCGACGCGGCCAGCCAATTATCATCGCCGCCTGATTGCCTGGCAGCGCACAATACTCGACCGCTTTCCCGAAGCCGTAGAAATTCGCTACACCCTGCCCGTGCATGATTACCACGGCTACATCAAGCATTTCGAGGCGGCTTTGGGCGAGGAGCTGCCCGGTCTGCATGTTGAACTGGATGCCTATGTTGAAATCATCAAGGCCCATCTTTACGAAAGCTTCGGTCACCACATGGATAAGTTGGCTTACGACCTTCCTGGCAGTGCCAAGCTGAAAAAAAACAACACCGCCTCCCGTAACAACGACTTACAGCTTTACCTCGACGCTATCGGCCAAGAACGCGTAATGGGGATGGAGGATCTGCCCGAAGTCGCCCTTGCCCATGAAGTTGCCCGCCGTTGCGGTATCGTCATCCCCTGTGCTATTGCCGTGGTTGACCTGCCGGATCCCTACATGGTGCGTGAGGAGGAATCCTGTAACTGCCGATGGCTAGATTTGCAAGATCTGCGCTGAAAGAGGATCAATAAAAACCTGTGAAACCAAGACATGAGCGAATTGACAGCGAAAGACCACGAACCGAAAGCTTGAGGCCGGAAGTAATGGAAGGCTGTGAAGAGACTTGGGGACCGGTGATTGTCAACGCCACCCCCTGCATGATTCCAGCGGATCGTTGGGGCTTGACAGGCGAACTTTTGGGGAGAACACATGACCCCATATGACATCGACGCAGCCATAGCGCGTATGTTGCCCTCCATTATGCGCTTGCCCAACCCCGAGAATGGACAGCCTTGGGAAATCGCCGCGCACAGCCGTGTTCTGGAGGTTTTTCATGTTGCCGAACGTGCCCGCTTAGGTTCCTCGCCAGACGATCTGTGCGTCCTTGGCCTCGGCATGATGGCAGAGGCAATCATTTTGGCTGCGGGTAGTGAGGGTTGCGACGCCCGCCTGGAGTTTTTTCTGGAAGGCCGTGGTGACGAGCATCCATGGCTACGCGCCGTGTTGGAATACAGTGGCTGTGCTGCCGACCCCTTGGCCTCGGCGCTTGCGCTACGGCATAGTGACCGCCGCCGCTACGCCGGCGGATCCTTGGCTGATGCCGTCTTTCGGGAAGCCCGGCAGGAGGCGGAACTTGCCCAAGGGACAAGTCTGTACCTGGCCGACCGCTACCCGGAGGAATTCCTGCACCAAGTGCAACTGGCCGACGACCTGATCTTCCTATGCCCCGACATCCGCCGCGACTTTACACGCTGGGCACGCTTCACCGACAAGGAAATACTGAAGACGCGGGACGGTATGTCTTGGCGGGCATTCCTGCGCTATCCGGAGCGCGGCTACCACTACCTGCAATCACGGTTATGGTGGCTAGGCGTTCGCCTGGACTGGTTTCCCCGTTGGCTACTTGGCCTGGAAGGGTTCCTGTTCGACGACTCTGGCCGTCCGAGTCCTGCAAATTATGACGACGGCGCCTGCCTGGGCTGTGTGACAACAGCCTCGGACAGTCTGGAGGATCTGGTAGCGGCCGGACGGCTGGCCTTGCGCGTCTGGCTGTTGCTCAATCTGCGCGACCATGGTGTCCAGGCCATGACCAACCTCACCTGCATCGCCTATCCGCAGCGACTAGGAACATGGGGCGAGCCTACCGACAAGATTCCGGAGCTGGCCGAGTGCTATGCCGTACTGCAGAAAATGTTCGGCTTTACCGATACGGAACTGCCGATTTTTTGCTTTCGCACCGGCCTACCCGTAGCCCCTTATCCGAAAAATGCCCGCAGCTTACGGCGCGACGACCGGGTGCGTTGGATAACGCCTGGTTGAAGCTGACCGCGATGAAGTGTCAATTTGGATGTTTTGCAAGACAGGTGAAACTTCTCCCGCTCACTTAGCCGTTTGCTGGTTTTGGACAGCTTTCAGGCAAATCTTGCAATAATCGATAACCATTTCTTCTGCAGCCTGTTTAGCGACTGGATTCACTCCGGTATCTGTTTCAGTGTCTGTGAGCCAAGTCAAATCCACATTCATTTCGTTGCAAAACTCGGCAATCTTTTCTCCCAACGCCTGTAAGCCTTCACTCGGCAGTGCGAGCAACCATGTCTGTAATTGCCGCTCATTACCCAACGAAGCTTCTGCCCAAACTTTCAGTGGGGTGCCCCAATCTCTGGTTTTGGAAGTAAAAGGCGCGGCAATATCAGACCAAGCTTTTTGCAGTTTTTCTTTAGGCTGGGCTATTGCCCAAACGACCATGGAAGTCAGCAGAAGCAGCACCAAAAAAATCACCAGAATGTGCATAGGAATAATTTCTCTTATTAATGTTGGCAAAAGCGCATTCTAATAAAAAGATGTCACTTTTGCACAGCGGTTAAATGTGTAATGCGCAATTTACATCAATCATCCAGGAAGTTGAAGGAAGCGCAACATTTCTTAACATTTCTTAACGGCGTATAATAACCCATAATTAATTGATTACCTTATAATAATGCGGATTTTTCTGGCTTTTCCGTAGAGGGTACGCGTGAACGTGGATAAATGTTGCCGCCGCTTCAATTATCCAATGTTTTAATATTGCCGAGTAAACAACAATTGCAACGCTATCAAGAAGCCATCTATCAAATGCCGGATAAAAAATGTCCGACTGGGTTATTAATGCGGGCAAATACTTTTGACAAACCAAATAAAGGAATTAAGCGCCCATGAAGTTGCTTACGTTCATAGAAAAGGAGTCGCGCGAGTCCTATCATCAGATCATCATGATGGCGACCGTTTCCGGCATTGCCAACGGCCTCTTGCTCTCTATTGTCAACCATGCTGCCGCCAAGGTAGCCAAGGGTGAAGATCTGACTCAGTTCTTCCTCCTGTACATGTTCGCCTTTGTGCTGTTTCTTTACGGGCAATGGTTTTCGTTTGCGCAAGCCGTGGTTGCGATTGAGGATGCCATCTACAACATCAGAATCCGGCTAACCAACAAAATTCGCCAAGTGGAACTCCCCTTCATCGAAAGCATTGGCAGCCATAACCTTTATTCGCGCCTGACCCAGAACAATGCCATCATGTCACAGGCCATCCCCCAAATTACCAGTGCAGTCCAGGTTGGTATCCTGCTTATTTTTTCGCTGTTATACCTTGGGTATATATCCCCTGTCAGCTTCGTCATTTCGATACTTGCGGTTGCCGCTTCCATAGCCTTATTCCTGTCGGAATCCAAGGCTGTCAAAGATGAACTGCAAGTGGTCATAAACAAAGAAGCGGGTTATTTCGGTTTAATCACCCATTTGATTGAGGGTTTTAAGGAAATCAGGCTAAGTCAGGCCAAGAATGATGCCATCCTGAAACACATCACCAGTGCCTCACAGGAAACCAAAGACATTAGGATTGAAGTCGGACGCCAGGAAGTCAGGATGTGGGGCTTCGGACGGATATTCATTTACGCACTGATGCCTGTCCTGATTTTCATCATCCCTTCCTTTTATTATGAAAATGCAACGGACATTTTCAAAATATCCGCCACTTTGTTGTTCATGGCAGGCCCCATCAATATTTTGGTCAATGCACTGCCCATGTTCAACCGGGTTCACCTTGCCATCAATGACCTGACTCTTCTCGAAGAAGAAATGGATGCCGCTATCCCTCATGAACCGTCTGATTCCAGGCAGACATCTTTTGACTTCCATGAAATCGCCCTGAACGACATATTTTTTACCTACCCCGGTAAAAACAATGAAGCCACGTTCTCGGCCGGGCCTTTCCGGGAAACTGTCTATAAGGGCGAGCTGCTGTTTATTATCGGCGGCAATGGCAGTGGAAAATCAACGTTCCTCAAGCTGTTGACTGGCCTTTATTATCCGACAGAAGGCCATATTCAGGTTGGCGCTGATTTTGTAAAACACGACAACTATCAAGCCTACCGGGAACTGTTTACGACTGTCTTTACCGATTTTCACTTATTTGACAAAATTTACGGTATTAAAGATCTGGATAAATCCGATGTCGACCACTGGCTTGAAAAAATGCACATGCAGCACAAAGTCAACTACCAGAATGGCGGCTTTACCAGTACCAGCCTGTCAACAGGACAGCGCAAACGCTTGGCCCTAATTGCTGCCATACTGGAAAGAAAACCGATTTTGATCCTGGATGAATTTGCCGCCGACCAAGATCCCGGTTTCCGCAAATATTTCTATGAAACCATCCTCATGGAATTGAAAGCAATGGGCATGACGGTGATTGCCGTCACCCATGACGACCATTATTTCCATGTCGCTGACCGGGTATTGAAAATGGATGAAGGTAAACTGGAGGAGCTGAAATCTGACGATACGAAACTACCGCCCGGAAAACCGTAATCAAAAGCTGCCCGCGAGCATGCCGATTTTGAATGCCCTATGGCGGGCGGATACGCTATTTCTCAAATCGCCCAGAAGAACAAACAAATGTTTCCAAACCAAATCGGGACACGACCACCACAAAACCAAGGCGCGTTGGGTGTCCCCGTATTTTCCGGACCCCCATGTTCATCGACAATTTGTGGGAAATCATACTGAATTGCAACGAATATCACCACCAACTGATTTACTTAGGAACACGTACAAAATAAATTGAGCAAGTTTTTGGTGTAAATGCGGATTTATACGCACAATGCGAATGAATTCGCACCTACAGTTGTTCAATTTAATTCATGCACGTTCCTTACTTGGGAGCCAGTATGTTAAATTATATGCAAACCCGGAATAAGGCACGGAATGCCGGTTATAGGTAACTTGGCACTCTCATTAGTTGCAGGTAAATATAAATCAATTGGTTACAGCGTACAAAACAGGTCGGGTTAGCGTTTGGCGAATCGCCTACAAATTATGAGAAAATTATGTACGAACACTTAGAAACTGCCAAAAACACAGAATATTTAAAGC
>SBAV01000528.1 GCA_005239965.1 Methylobacter tundripaludum | reverse complement strand
TATCAGCCTTATGCCACAATTGCCGCAGCGATTGCTAAAGCCGATGCCAAACAAAATGGGTATGTTGGCATTGGCAGGGCAATTGCCCGTTGTTATGAAACTGTTACAACAAGTGATAATAAAAAAGAAGTAGACCCACAAGCGAAAACCAAAATTCGCCGTTTATTGGCTTGCGACTCCACCGAAGAAGCGTGTCGCGCTTTGCGCCCGTTATTTAGCTTGATTGAGGCAAACGGTTTGGCTAAAACCATTGATTATATTTCGTTACTGTGTGATTTAGAGGGGTTTCATATCGACTGGCGAAGAGAACAAATTAAACAATATTGGGCGCGGGATTTTTACAAACGTTTAGCTGACAAGGAGGGTAATGATGAATAATCAACCCATGATTGCCAGTGCCTTGCATCTCAGTCTGGCCGATGTGAAAGCCTTGAAAATCATCGATACCTATTCCTTGCATGTTGCGATTTATAGCCTTTTTGACGACATTCGTAGCCCAGAAGATAAACAGAAAAGCATTCCCAGCGGCATTTTATACGCCGATAAAGGTGGTGATTTTGATGGTCGAAAAATTTTGATGCTATCAAATCGGCAGCCAAAAATTCCAGAACACGGTGAACTGTCAATTAAGAAAATCGCTGATAGTTTTTTGGATTATGAAAACTATCGGTTTGAAGTGATTGTAAATCCCACCAAGCGTGACAACAAAACCAGAAAACTGCTTGCCATAAAAAAACTCACCGATGACGAAGAAAGCACTCGGCAAAAAATCGCCAAATGGTTTATCGATAAAGCCCCGCAGTGGGGGTTTACCGTCAGTCCAGAGCATTTGGAAGTACGGGAAGTTGAGGTTAAACGCTTTAAAAAAGGCGGACATGAAGTCACACAAGCACAGGCTAAAGTGCTAGGGCGCTTGACGGTGACGGATAAGGCCATGTTTGTACAAAGTTTTCAACATGGCATCGGACGGGGACGGGCTTTTGGCTGTGGCCTTTTGCAGATTGTGCCCATGTAACAAGACCTGCCAAGCCTAAACGCTAAATTATTTTCCCCACCGCTGTGGGAATGTTTTATTTTAATTTTTAAGGATTTCAAATGAATACAAATAAGTTTCAAGGTCAGATTATCGAGTACCATATTTTGCAATCTTTTCCTGTAACGTGTTTAAACCGCGATGATGTTGGCAGCCCTAAAAGCGCGATTGTCGGCGGCGTGGAACGTGCTCGTGTCAGTTCACAATGCTGGAAGCGTCAAGTAAGATTGGCAATACACGATTTAGGCCTCATTCACGGTGCGAGAACCAAATTAATCTCAGAAATGGTTGCTAAAGTGTGCAGCGCTAAAGGCGCAGATACTGCACAGGCAAAGGCGTGTGGCGATAAAATCGAGCAGATTTTCATCAAGAAAAAAGAGGCGGCAAAACCTAAAAAAGCCAAAGAAACCGATGCGGCTGAAGAAGTGGCAGTAGAAGAATCGCAGGATGAGTCCGATACCTTACTGTTTTTAAGTCCGAAGGAGATTGATATTCTTGCTGAGGCATTTTTGCAAGCAGGGTTTGATTCAGACAAGGTGATTACCCAGAAAGACCCGAAAAAACAGGCGAAAGAAATGGCGGCTTTGATTGGTAATGTTGCCGAAGCCGTGGACGCGCTGGATATTACTTTATTCGGGCGCATGGTGGCGCAGGCTGCTGAACTCAATGTCGAAGCAGCCGCCTCATTCGCTCACGCCATATCTACCCATAAAGTCAGTTCCGAAGTCGAATTTTTCACCGCTGTAGATGACTTGCAAACTGAGCAGGGTGCCGGTCACATGGGCAGTTTGGAGTTTAATGCCGCAACTTATTACCGCTATATCAGCTTAAATCTTGGGCAACTTTACGAATCGTTAGCAGGACAAAGTATGCCAGAGGCAATTGAAGCATTTACGAAAGCCCTGTATTTGGCAGTGCCAGAGGCGCGGCAAACTACTATGTCTGGGGCTTCACGCTGGGATTACGCCAAAATCTTTGTGCGCAAAGGTCAACGCTTACAAGCCCATTTTGAAAAACCCGTTGCCAAAGAAAAAGACGGTGGTTTTTTGCAACCGAGCATTACAGCCTTGAATAAATATTTAGCTGATAAAAAACACCAAGACGGCTCATTGTTTGGTGAAATTGCTGATTACACGCTGGGTGAAAATGAACAGCTTAATCTTGATAGCCTAATAGCCGCACTCAAAAAACACGTTGAGGTGTAATCATGGCAACCCGTTATTTATTGCTGTGGCTACAAGCCCCACTGCAATCATGGGGACATGATTCCAAATTCGGGCGGCGTGATACACTAAATTTTCCCACCAAATCCGGCGTGTTGGGCTTGGTATGTAGCGCTTTGGGTGCTGGTGGCGAGCAGCGTGAATTACTGGCTGAATTTCTTGGTTTAACACAAACTGTGTTGTCGTTTGTTCGTAGCCGTGATGTTGGTAATGGTGAGCGTAAATCTTATGACCGGCAACCGTTGCTGCGGGATTTTCATATGGTGGGCAGCGGTTACGACGATAAAGATCCGTGGGCTACGCTGTTAATTCCAAAAACCAGCGACGGTAAGAAAGCGGTCGGTGGCGGTGCAAAAATGACCTACCGTTATTATCTGCAAGATGCCTGTTTTGCGGTGGTGTTGCAAGTTCCAGAAGCTATGGCGGCTGCCATTGCCGAGGCTTTGCAAAATCCGGCCTGGGATGTGTATTTGGGGCGGAAAAATTGTGCGCCGACCGATTTTATTTTTCGTGGTATGTCTGTGGATGAAGAAACGGCCAGTACCCAAGCTTTGGCCATTGCCAAGGAAAAAGAGTTGCTGTTGGATTTTAAGGTGCTGGATGGTGAACATGAAGGCGAGGTGTTGACTTTAATGGATGTGCCGTTGCAGTTTGGTGAGCGTAAGTTATATCGTGATCGCCGGGTGACAGCGGTTAATGTTGTCGATATCGGTTAAGCAGCCGTCTTGAGTGATAGATAACAGCTCTTGGTGGGCTGTTATCTGTTTGGGCTAGTTAAGTCGTACTTATTCAAATCCCCCCTTGAAAAGGGGGGATTTGAGGGGGATTTTGTCATAAAACCTCCCCTAACCCCTCCTTTTCAAAGAGGGGGACTGAATAAT
>SBAV01000413.1 GCA_005239965.1 Methylobacter tundripaludum | reverse complement strand
CGCTAACCGATTTAATCACCGTATTCAAGCAGGCACTCACAAACTTCTTAGGGCTTAGCTTTGCAAACATTACAACTCACTACACCTCGCCCTACTAATGACCGTCATCCGCCACCTCGGCACCCAAGACTATGAGCCCATCTGGCGAAACATGCAGCAATTTACTGTCGATCGCACACCTAAAACCGAAGATGAGCTGTGGCTAGTCGAACACCCACCGATCTACACGTTAGGATTGAACGGCAAGCGCGAACACTTGCTAAACACTGGTAACATCCCCGTCATCCACTGCGACCGTGGCGGCCAAGTCACTTATCACGGCCCAGGCCAAGTCGTTATATATACGCTGCTGGATTTAACCCGTTTAAAACTCAATATCCGCCAATTGGTCAGTCTGTTGGAACAAGCCATGATTGATGTGTTAGCCAGTTACAGCATCGAATCCAAAGCCAGGGCTGATGCGCCTGGCGTATATGTCGGCGCTAAAAAAATCGGCTCTATAGGCATTCGTATTAAAAAAAACTGTAGCTATCATGGATTAAGTCTCAATAACAACATGGATTTACGCCCGTTTGATCACATTAACCCATGCGGTTATGCTGATCTAAAAGTCACGCAACTTGCCGATCTAGGTATAATCATCCCTACTGACGAACTCGCAAACCGGGTTGCCCACGCACTCACCACGGCATTACACACATGACTCATCAAGCCCCGTCTCGCTTAACACCTGAATCGCATCAGCGTAGTAATGAAAAACTGGCTCGCATTCCAATCAAAGTTGAGCAACCCGAAACCGTGTTGCGCAAACCGGACTGGATACGTGTCAAAGTGTCAGCCAGCAGCGAAATTACCCGCATCAAACAACTGCTACGCCACCACGAGTTGCACACCGTCTGCGAAGAAGCCGCTTGCCCTAATTTAGCCGAATGTTTTCAGCACGGCACTGCTACCTTTATGATTATGGGCGATTTATGTACACGCCGCTGCCCATTTTGTGATGTCGCGCATGGCAAACCGCTGCCATTAGACACCAACGAACCACAACATCTGGCCGATGCCATTACAGCGATGGCGTTGAAATATGTGGTGATTACTTCAGTGGATCGTGATGATTTAAGAGATGGCGGCGCAGGCCATTTTGCTGACTGCATCAGTAAAATTCGTCAACAAAGCCCAGCGACTAAAATAGAAATTCTGGTGCCCGATTTTCGTGGCCGTATTGAAAAAGCGATTAATGTTCTGGCGCAAGAGCCTTGTGACGTTTTCAACCATAACCTCGAAACCGTACCTCGATTGTATAAACAGGTGCGTCCCGGCTCTGATTATTTGGGTTCGCTGGATTTACTACGCCAATACCACCATGCACTACCGCACGTACCTACCAAATCAGGTTTAATGCTCGGCGTAGGCGAAGAACCGGAAGAAGTACATCAAGTCATGAAAGACTTATTGTTACATGGTGTATCCATGTTGACATTAGGCCAATATTTACAACCCAGCAAGGCGCATTTGCCGGTTAAAAACTACATAACGCCCGATCAATTTGATGAATACGGCGCCATGGCAACGGCATTAGGTTTTAAACAAGTTGCCAGTGCGCCTATGGTCAGGTCGTCTTATCATGCTGATCTTCAGGCTAAAGCGATTATATCTTAAGGGCATACTGCGCCTTGTGAAAAACATAAGCGCTATCATTTCTGCGGACTACTCGACTCCTGTTGTGCAGCGTCTGTGTAATCTCTACCTTCTGACTTACCTCGTTGACCACCTTGATCGGGATCAATACATCCACCCAATACAAAAACAGCTGTCAATAACAATACTATTTGGCTTGTAGTTTTCATAACCTTCTCCCGTTAGAAATAATAAATTTGCCTTGCTTAATCGATTTTCGATTAGTCACAGACACGAGCCTTTATCGACATACATATTCAATAATCAGTATCATCAATCCCCCTTCTTGTCCGAAATTCGAAATCGACCACTGTCGACGAGTGTTGACTAAGAAATTCAACGGTACATTATAGTTAGCATAGGAGGATATATTTGTCAAAACTTTTAAATTGCTATGGGTAAAAAAGAATGACTACCCGTTAAGATGGTGTGTTTTTAAAAAATGCCGTTGCCAGTGAGCCTGTCGAACCATGAACAACAAAGCCTTCGACAAGCTCAGAGGGTAAAGCTTACAATTATTGCATATTCTGGTAATAGCGTGCTAGCGCCTTAATTTCATCATCTTTGAGCTGCTTGGCAATCAGCCGCATACGACTGTAAATATCATTATGGCGCTGATCGTTTTTATAAGCCATCAACGTTCGTTCAAAATAATCTGCGTGCTGCCCCGCCAAACTTGGAATATCCATCTTTTCACCTTGGCCATTAGCACCATGACAGACAAAACAAGGCGGCAAAATACGCTTACCATCACCTTCTTTTACCATTTTTTCGGCAACAGCAAGATTTTCGTTACCGGTTTTTTGTTGTGGCGCCGGTAACGAAGCATACCAAACCGCCAAATCGGCAGCATCCTGCTCGGTCAAGCCTTTTGCAACAGATGTCATCGAATCGTGGGCACGATCACCGTTAAAATAATCACGCAACTGTTTAAACGTATAATTGGCAACTTGACCCGCTAATGCAGGGATAGACGGGATTGTTTCACCGTCCACGACCTCTGCTTTCATGCCTTCGCCGCGTTCACCATGACAAGCCTTACAAGATTCCGCCAGATTTTTGCCTTTTTCAGCATTACCGTTTTTAACCAGTTTCAAGGTTTCGGTAGTCCAAGCAATTTGCGATCCAGACTCAATCGCATTACCCAGTGTCGGGGCAATAAGCGCCGCTATCAATACAAGTTTTCGCGCCATCATTAATATCCCCATCCAGGTGAACCAAACGTATCCATAAAAAAGAACTGTAAGATAGGAACGCCAAAACTAATCACCATCAACACAGCAATCACTTTGTTCCAAAGTTTAAAATCATTAAGATATTCAGGCAAAGCCGTAACAGGATGAACAGGTTCAGCATATTCAATTTGTTGGGTAAATTCTTCTGTAACTGGGTTTAATTGCGTCTTGGCCAAGTTATAGATAAACAAGCAGGCTGAACCCAATAGTATTAAGCCGCCAAATATCATGGCCAGTTCGTAAGGCTTCCAGGCTAAGGTCAGCAAGGTGTTGTACACCACGCTGGAGATACGGCGCGGCTGCCCAAGCAAACCCAGGACATGCCACGGGGTGGTTAAAATACCCATGCCGATAAACCAGGTCCACAGTTGGATTAACGCCATTGAATTCGAAAACAAGGGTTTTTGCACAAGTAACGGCCATAAGTAATAGGCAATCGCAAAGTACATAATGACAGTAGTACCGGCAAAAATCAGGTGAAAATGGCCAGGAACCCATGCCGTGTTGTGAATCATTGCATTCATGGCGTAACTGGCATTAATAACCCCGCCAAAGCCGCCCAGTATGAGCATTAGCAATGCTAAAATAACTGCCAACACCATCGAATTTGTCCAGGGCAAGCTGCCTATCCAGCCAAAAAGACCTTTACCGCCTCGCAAGCGTCCAGCAATTTCCAATGAAGCAATCACAGCAAAACCGGTCACTAGAGTGGGTACGGCTACCACAAACGTACCAATGCCATGCAATAACTTCCAACCCTTTGCTTGTTCCGGATCCATATACAAATGATGGAAACCGATAGGCAGGGCAAATACCGCCAACACGATGAATGCAGCTCTTGCCACTTCATCACTGAACAGAAATCCCCCCGCTTGCTTGGGGACAAACACATAAAAGGCCGTGTAAGCGGGGATTAGCCAAAAATACACAATCGGATGCAACGTCCAGGCGAATAAGGTTCTGGCCAAGCCCGGATCAACAGTGTCCATCCATCCCAATGCCAGGGGTATCGCCTGAAAAAGCACTTCTAAAGCAACACCCACGCTGGTCCACAACCACAACATTGCATTGGCGGCGGTTGCAAACATAGCTAAAGGCACGGGTTGTTTAGGATTGGCTTTTTTCCATTGGCTAAACATCACCAACATGATGACACACCAGATCCATGAGCCAACAACCAGTAATGTCGCCCCTAAGTAAAACGCAACATGTGCCTGAATCGGTAAATAAAAGGTGTACAGAACGGAAGCCTTGCCGGTCAGTAGCGGAATAGCCGCCATGACAGTACCCAACAAAGAAATCCAGAATCCAGTCCATGCCAGTTTATAATTCCAGACCGGCATCTTCAGGCTGGTAGTGGCGATATAGTAACTGAATCCCATAATAAAGAAGAAGGTTAGGACAAACGCCATCAACACGCCGTGGGTGCTGACTGAGGCAAAATACACAGTGGGCGACTCCAACGCGGGAATAAAGCCACTGCGTTCCAACACCTGATATTCGCCCATAAAGCAAGCCAAAATAAAGGCTATAAAAGCGACCCATAAATGGCTTAATGCCAGTTTTCTCTCTGCCGCATCATTCATTGTTTGATTTCCTTATTGGCAGTCAATTTTGAAGGAGCAAGCCAATCTTCTTTGGCAACCACAGAAATATTGCTCCACATGTGATTATGGCCTAACCCGCAATACTCGTTACATAGCACAGGATATTCGCCGGGTTTGGGAAATGATGTGGTTATTTCTGCGACATGACCCGGCACAATCATGGTGCTCATATTGGTCATGGGAATATGCACGCCATGCAACACATCCATACTGACCCACCGGAAAGTCAATTTGGTTTCAGCGGGAACAGCAATGTGCTTAGGGAAAAAGGAATAACGCCCAGCCACCATCCGGATTGTAATATTGCCCTGATCATCAATTTGAACGCCCAGGTTGCTTTCTGCAAACTCTTTGCTTAAATGGAGTTTAGCTGAGTCAATCGTTTCAACTTTACTTGGCGGGTTGATTCCATGAAAAAAGGCGTCGATTGTAATAATGGCAACGAGAAGACCAACAACCAGTAAAGCAATATTGATCCATTTTCTTTCTAAATGATCAACATGAACCGACCGGATTTGGGTGCAAAAGTCTCGAATAAAATCGACGACTTTACCTATTAAATCATGATTTTTTGGGGTAATTGGTTCAATTTTCATAACATAATCCTAATTGATTATGCCGCGTGGAATAAATACCCCGAAGTATAGAAATAACCAGCCGATAACCATACTTCCAATGACCGCAGCCATCAGTGCAAATGTACCAATTGGTGAACTTTCAAGAATACGCTTACGTTCTTCTTCGCTTATTTGACTCATGATTCTCACTAAAATTTGTTAACGACATGGGAAATCCTCTCAAAATTGAGACGCCCCATTAAACAGACAAAACCGCAGGAGTATGCCCACTATCTAGGAATGAAACACAATAACGTAAATAGTTGTATCTAAAGTATGCTGAGGAACGAAATGCACCTATCGCGCTTAACGTTGTTGAATGCGTACCCGTT
>SBAV01000474.1 GCA_005239965.1 Methylobacter tundripaludum | reverse complement strand
TCCAGAACGGAGTTGGTAAAGGTCACTTGAGGCTAAAATTACATCATTGCGACCTTATGGCCCGAAAATGAAGGAATCGTTGTCGTACCCCTATAACTACAACCTCACCAGAATATACTCTTTGGTTTCCACTATCTCCCTTGATAATTCCGCGCACTTCTAATTTTACTTCAGGGTCTACTCGAGCTTTTTTAAGCTTAATGAAGACCCTTTTTGCATCATCAGCTTTCTTATTTATAAAAAGTTGTCGGGCGTACCAGAATTGGTTGGTAAAGTTTGAATCTCCATCCGTAAAGGAACGCCTCCAATGAATTTCTGCTTTTAAATTTTCACTGGGGAAATGCTTGTTGAAAATCTTAGCCATTGCTGAATTTACTGATTTCTCGGCTGGGAGGATGTCAAGACATTTAGAAAGTACGCTTCTTGCCAACTCTATTTTTCCTTGGGATTCGTAGAGCTTAGATAGACTGCGAGATATGTAAGGGCTGGAACTGTTGGAGTTGAACGCTTTCTCTAATGCTTGAGTTGCTTTTTGCTCTTGTGCTATTAATTGTAAAAATCTTGCCTCCGCCGATCTAAGAAATTCATCATCTGGAAAATACTGCAAACCATCTTGAATTGTTTTTTCTATTTCCTTGACAAGAGAAGTAAATACTCCTTCCTCAATAACACCCTTTTCTATCATCTCAATGAGTTTTTCAGTGTTTATTTTTACGATAGTTACATATGCATGTGCAGTATCTCCATTTTTTCCAATTAATGACTGCGCTATTTCTTTGGATGCTTGGAGATGACGGTCCCGTTCAAGTCCTCCGGATGTACGATGAGCTCTATGAAACTCAAGCTCAGATAAACTATGCAATATTGATGAGTCATATGGGGCAATGCGTCTTGCTTCTGAGAATAACGAATAGGCACGATCCAGATTTCCGTTAGCCCTCTTCATTTCAAAAATTCCTTGTTGCTGAAGTAGGTATGGATCATCAATAAAACGATCTTGGGCTGTTTTATATATTGCAATAATATGTTGGTAATCAGAAAAATCAGCCATCAAATCTTTAGCCCGGACAAGCTCTCGGTAAGCGATTCTGTCTGGCTGGTAGCCTGTGCCCATTGCACCAAGCAAGCGAATATATAAATCAAATCGTTCCGATGCTTCTGGAAGAGCCCTCTCAAATATAGTCTCAGCGATCCATGGATGACGAGTTCGATAAGCCATATCAAGAGCCGGCTTATACTCCTCTGCGAAAACAATAGATTCTAAAGGGCCAAAAAAATTTTCTTTGAAATCAGAAAATGAAATCCCAGTGAGCCTCTTCACAATACCAGCCCGAACTGGAACTTGTAGTCTGTTAAGAGAGCATATAATTAAGTAGATTTGGCGAGCTTGCTCTGGAACAATGTTTTTGTATTCGTTAAAGATAATTTCTTCGAATGGCTTCCCGCTTGTGGATTCATAAAGTGCAACCAATAACTGTCGATTTGCATAATCTAAGAATGTTTTAACCTGTTCCTCGCGCGACTGTCCAGAAAGCGCACCTAGACATGAATGAGCATCAAGTTTATCTATCAGCTCATTAATTTCTTTTAAAGATAGGCCTCTGAGTTCATAGCTTTCATCAACCAGCTTTGCCAGATTTTGGCATTCGATATTCCATTCATTAGTTCGTTCTGCGCATACAAAGGTCACTTTTAGTTTACGAGAAGCTGATGAAGAAATTACTTTCTCGATTTCCCCATGACGTGTACTTGGGCGATCTATGAATATGAATATTCGTTCATTAGTTAAATCGCATAGCTCCTGCAAAGGCTCAATTCTTATATGTCCGTCTCCATTAAGAAAAAGAGAAATGCAGTTAAAGTCAATTGCCGCATCCCATGCCAGACGTTTTAACAGAACGGTTTTTCCTGAACCCGCATATCCTTTTACCAGATAAAATTCTGTGGGGCTGGTGCGATCTGCTTCATCAGTTATTACTATGTCGGTTAGTAGTTGATTTACTAACGAGCGTGGTGCGTCAAACTTTGCTTCAATGGCAGCCCATCCATATGATGCGCCTTTATAGAAAGCTCTTGCATCGGGTTGTTCTGTTGAAAGATTGCTAACTATGTAGGTAACTTCCTTATTGAGGAAAGATAAAGTTGAAGGTGAAAGATGTTGATGGAAAACAAATTTTGATTCTACTGGGTGTATTTTATCTTGTGTATTGATGGAACGTAGCGCGTTAGGAATACTTTCCTCAAGTGAATCAAGGAATTCTTCAAATGTACCGTTCAGAGCTTGAATTCTTTTCTGTTCCCAAATTCTTATATCTCTAGGATTTGGATTGGGGGTTACAACATAATACCGCGGACGGGAAATACCTTGATCTGCAATTTCAATAAGTAATTGTCTTAAATCTGGATCCTCTAACCTATATCCAACAAAAATAACTATTAAGTCTGAGGCATAGCTTTCAAATCTCTCAAAAAGCCGTTGTCGGTTTTTTTTATGACTTGCGTATTGATCAATCGTCAAAATCAGCGGGATTGAGGAATCATCCCATTTTGATATGCACCCATGCAACTTAAGATAAAGTACAGAGTTTTCATCTCTTACAACATCCTCAATTCGGTCAGTCGATTTGAATATTGGCTTCAATCTTTGTTTAGCGTCTTTACTGCTGGAATAGGAACTTTCAAGAATCTGGTCATAATTTGTTGTAACAATAGCAGCCCATTTAAAGGTTGGAATTTTCATATGGAATAATGCTGGAGTGAATTCCGAAAATATTTCCTTAATATAACCCTGCATGGTTATCAAATCACTTGCGTCAATCGCATAGTCTGCTACAACTGATAATGGACGATTCTTATCCTGCCCTCCCAAAAATTTGTCCGATAGTAAATTAACCAGTCCCTGTGCGTCAGGTATTTTTAATCCTTTTGTAGACATTGCCCCAATAGAAGCACCCGCTCCAAGAAAAAGTACAACTTTGCCATCCTTCACTTGTTGGAAGAGATAATCAGGAATTTGCATTGTCATGAAATATTTTCCTCATACTGGCTAAGATGCATAATTACTTTTATGTAGCGCTGGGATACGTATACTTATAATTAACCCTAGCATGTTAATTTTGTGAAATCAAAAAGTTGTTTGCTGATTGGTTTTGCAAACAGAATTTTCTGATACTCGGTGTTCAAGCTAAAAATCCCTAAGCAAATCCTTCAGCTGAAAACGCTGATCACTCAAGTCACCTTGCAGTGACAACAAGGTAACGCCCACAACTTGACGCAGCTTTCGCCCACACAGGTATTCTTTATTAGTTCTTCCAACAGCCTGGATGTTTGGGTCACAGTATGCGGGGTCAAGCTACGGGGTGATCTGCACAATATTTTGGCTTAACACCTTATTGTGCATGGACTATATTCAATAGTTTTTTACCACCAGCATAGCCTTCCATTGCCACCACTAACAGGTCATAACCCTTTCAAAACATTTTTCCTCATCCTGACATAAAAATCCTCCATCACCTCAATAAACGAACCCTGTTTTTGCCAAAACGCCGGAAAATCTCCGCCCTTTTTGATGAGCATGGCGGGAATGGCAGCGGGCGTACTGGGTTCTATGCTTTTGGGCAAGGGCTGCTGGCCGTGCCAAAAACCTTTCAGGCTGATGTCCTTGGGCAGTTTTGTGTTGATGGGACGGGTATAAAAACTGTCCACCGGCACCAGTTCAGCTAGCGCCGTGCTTTTGGCATCGCTCAGCACTTTGCCTAATGGTGATTCAGCCAATTGCTGCAACAGTTTTTCAGAGGCCAGGCCGCGCATTTCAAACAATAGAAAAGGGTCTTGATCCAACTGCCCCGCCAAGCGGTAGCAAACGCCAGCGATATGCTTGCACGGTACAGCATAATCGGGGCAATCGCAGGACACCTTAAAGTCCTTGTAGCTTTTGGGCAGCAAATGCACACCGGCATCGGCAAACACGCTTTCAATGTTTTCAGGGATTTCGTTGAGCAGCAACCGGGCGATAAAGCTGGCGCGTTGCGTGAGTTGCTTGATGATTTTTTGCCATTGCGCTTCAGTAAGATGCGCCATTTGTACACTGACTTTATAGGTCGGCTCCTTATACACGCCAAAATAGGCATTGATGTTACCGCGTAACTTGGCCTCCACCTTGCCGTCTTTCAGCAGCCATTGTTTAATGCGGTTGTCGGTGGAATATGACCGCCCCCGCTCCAATCGTCCACGGTCGGTAAAGGCTTCCAGGGCAGATAAAAAACGCTCGCCCCACCAGGTTTTGGCAAACTTGCTCATCTTAGTTCTCCATGATGCTGTGTTTGTTGAGGGCAATCAGTTCCTTAAAGGCCTGGTTGTCGAGTTTGGTGAGCCAGCTTTCATCATTGCCGACAATGCTGTCGGCCATTTTTTGTTTGTCGCTGATCATCTGGTCGATGCGCTCTTCCAAAGTGCCCAGCGTCACAAACTTATGCACGAAGACATTCTTTTGCTGGCCGATACGGAATGCCCGGTCAGTGGCCTGGTTTTCAACCGCAGGGTTCCACCAGCGGTCAAAATGGAACACATGGTTGGCAGCGGTTAAGGTGATACCGACACCACCGGCTTTCAGCGACAGGATAAACACCGCAGGGCCGGTGTCCGGATCCTGAAAATCGGCAATCATTTGTTCGCGTTTGGTGCGTGCCGTGCCACCGTGCAGGTAGTGGGTTTTGTAATGTTTTTCCTTGGCCAGATAGCGGTTCAGGTGTTCGCCAATTTCGGTAAACTGGGTAAACACCAACACGCTGTCACCTTGTGCCATCGCCTCTTCCAGCATGTCACCGATACGCTCCAGCTTGTTGGAACGCTCCGGGGTGAAGGCGCTGCCGTCCTGCAAAAACTGCATGGGGTGGTTGCAAATTTGCTTCAGCTTCATCAGGGTGGACAGCATCAGGCCCTGGCGCTGGATGCCGTCGGTTTCCTCCAGTTGCGCCACCACATCCTGCACCACGACTTCGTACAAGGAGGCCTGTTCCTTGCTGAGGTTGCAGTAAATCTTGTTCTCAATCTTGTCAGGCAAATCTTTGATGATGTTCTTGTCGGTTTTCAAACGCCGCAAGATAAACGGCTGGATAAGCTTTTTTAAAATAGTCGATTGGACGGGATCGTTATCGCGCTGTACCGGCAGTTCGTAGGTTTTACGGAACTGCGCCTGATTGCCCAAATAGCCTGGGTTGAGGAAATTGAAGATCGACCACAAATCCATCAGGCGGTTTTCCACCGGTGTACCGGTCAGCGCCAAGCGGAAATCGGCATTCAGTTTTAAGATCGCCTTGGTTTGCGCGGCAACCGGATTTTTAATGTTTTGCGCCTCATCCAGCACGATACGCCGCCAATGCAACGCGCCCAGCAATTTAGCATCTTTTCGAGCGAGCGTGTAGGAAGTGATCAGCACATCGTGCCCTGCACACAGCTTTTTGAAGGCTTTGCTGTCCTGTTCCCGTGCACTGCCATGATGGATCAGGGTGGTCAGATGCGGGGCAAACTTGTCGATTTCTTTTTGCCAGTTGCCGATCACCGAAGTGGGGACAATCAGCAATGTCGGTGCCGGTTGGCTTTGTTAGCGTTCCAGTATCAGCAGGGTGATGACTTGCATGGTTTTACCCAAACCCATGTCGTCAGCCAAACAACCGTTTAGCCCCAGGTTTTCCAGATAGCGTAACCAGGACACGCCGCGTTTTTGGTATTCACGCAGTTCGGCATTCAGTTGTTTGGGATTGTCGATGGCTTCCAGTTGGCTGTTGTCGACCAGTTTTTCCAGCATCTGTGCCAGGCTGTCATGGACATCCAGCTCAAAGCTGTCAGATTCCTCGGCCAGTTTTTTTAACAGCTGCTGCACCGACATTTCCGGCACATCGTTAGCTTGCTGCTGCATAAAGGCCAGCATTTCCTGCATCTTGTCGCGGTCAATCTCCATCCACTGGCCACGGAAATGGATCAGCGGCGCTTTGCTGTCCACCAGTTGCTGCCATTCTTCCGGCGTGAGTGTGCTATCGCCAATCGCCAGTTCATACTGGTAATCGGTCAGTTTCTCCATGGAAAAATAACTGGTTGAACTGGCCGATTTGGATGGGCTTTTGCCACTTGAGCGCATGCGAATTTTGGCACGTCGACGGCCTTTGGGTGTCAGCCAGGCCGGCACAATGACCTTAAAACCGGCATCCTCCAATATCCAGGCGCTTTCTTTCAGAAAATCAAACGCGGCATCCAGGTTGAGATGCACGCTGTCCGGCTCACTACCTTCCATGCCCTGCCATAAGGTGGGATAAATACGCGCAGCCAGGGCAAGCTGTATCAATAGCTGTTGCTCGATGTTGTTGCCAAACTGCTTTTGCAAGGCTTTATTGAAATGGTTTTTTTCATCCCAATAATCGTCCAAATCCAGTTTAAGCGACGGGTCTTGGTGTGAGGACAGGAAGAACACCAACCGCCACTCGTCGACCTGTTCCGTACTGGCTTCAAGCAATTGCAGGCCTAACCGCAAGCTGCTGTTTTGTTCGCCGCCGAGCAATTTTTGTTGCCATTGGAACCAATGCTTAAATTCATTGGGCAATTTCAGGCTGGTTTGCAGCGGCTTTGCAGAGTGCTTGTGCAGCAACATGCTGGCCAAAAACTCATCTTGTACCCGTTTGGCAAACACTTGCGGCATATCG
>SBAV01000066.1 GCA_005239965.1 Methylobacter tundripaludum | reverse complement strand
ACATCAACGCTCGCACTTGGCATCAAGAACATGAAGAATCGAAAAGTGCTGATCCGCCAGTTGCCTGCCGTTGAAAATCTGGGTTCGGTACAGGTCATTTGCCTTGATAAAACCGGAACGCTGACCTTAAACCAAATGAGTGTCGTAGCACTGCAAACCTTGCAAACCGGCATTAAAGTCAAGGAGGATGGCTTTTATCATGGCGACGCTAAAATCATTCCCTACCAGACCGATGAAACCTTGCGGCGCATGATGGAAGTGCTGGTGCTGTGTAATGAATCGATGCCTAGCGAAAAAGATACCGGAGGCTTGCAAGGTTCGCCTACGGAAAATGCACTGCTTCAGGTAGCCATAGATGCAGGTGAAGACGTCCATGTTTTAAGAGACCATCGCCCCGCAGTAAAAGTGGATTACCGCGCCGAAGACCGTCCTTACATGATTACCGTTCACGCGTTGGAAGACGGGCAATTTTTTACCGCCGTTAAAGGCAGCCCGTCCGAGGTTCTCGATCTGTGCCAACAAGGCAGCATCAATGGGCGTCTGGAAGCTTTGTCGAAAAAACAGCGTAAAGCAATTTTAACCTGGAATGAAAGGCTTGGCGCTGATGCGTTGCGCGTACTGGGTGTAGCTTATTGCATTACCGGGGAGGTAAGCGGCTACAAACAGCAAGGACTTATCTGGCTGGGGCTGGTCGGCATGGAAGATGTGATCCGCCCAGGCATGGAAGGGCTCATGGCCCAATTCCATGATGCCGGCATCGAAACGGTTATGATTACCGGCGACCAAAGCTCGACGGCTTTTTCCGTAGGCAAAAGACTGGGCTTGAACGGCAATCAGGGTAAACCGCTGGAGATTATCGATTCCGGACATCTGGAAAAACTGGATCCTTCCGTTCTGGCGGGTTTGGTGGATCGTACGACGATTTTTTCCCGCGTCAGCCCGTCTCACAAGCTGCTGATTGTCGAAGCATTGCAACGGAGCGGCAAGGTGGTCGCAATGACTGGTGATGGCATTAACGATAGCCCTGCGCTTAAAGCCGCCAATATCGGCGTCACGCTGGGCGAAAAAGGCACGGATGCGGCGCGTTCGGTAGCCGATGTCATTCTGGAAGACGACGACTTGAAAACCATGGTGACGGCAATACGCGAAGGCCGGGCAATCTATGACAATATCCGTAAAAGCCTGCATTTTCTGCTGTCGACCAATCTCAGCGAAATCGAAGTGATGCTGTTCAGCGCCGCTTTGGGCAGGGCCGAAATTCTTAATCCGATACAGTTATTGTGGATCAATTTAATAACGGATATTTTTCCCGCTCTGGCTCTGGCAATGGATCCGCCGGAGGTTGACGTTCTCAAGCGGCCGCCGCGTGCCCCCAATACCGCCATTGTGAGTCGTAGCGATTATGCTAAATTGATCCGGGAATCAGGCATTATTACCGCCGGAACCTTGGGCGTTTACGGTTACAGCGTTTTGCGCTACGGTCCCGGACAAAATGCCAGCACCAATGCTTTTATGTCGCTGACATTCGCTCAATTATTCCATACCTACCGATGCCGGTCGGAACACTCCTCTATTTTTGACCAGGAAACCCGCCCCGCCAATCGCTATCTCGATACCGCAGTCGGCTTGTCGGGATTGCTGCAAATACTGGCAGTGGCCTTGCCGCCTTTGCGCGGGCTGTTAAGGCTGACGCCGATAGGCGTTGTCGATATGATGGCCATTCTGGTCGGCGCAGGATTGCCGCTGATTGCCAATGAAACTATAAAAGGAATCAACAAAAACACCCTTAATCAGGATAATGAAAAATGATCACTGACTTTGTTTTTACCTCTCAATCCGTCACCGAAGGGCATCCCGACCGGCTTTGTGACACCATCAGCGACGCCATCGTTGACGCTTTCCTCCGGCAAGATTCGACATCCAGAATTACGGCGGAGTGTGCGCTGTCAAAAAGCGTATTATTTCTTGCGGCACGGTTTGCCAGCGATGCGATTGTCGATATTCCTGAAATAGCACGCTCCATCATCAAGGGTGTCGGTTACCGGCCCAAAGACTTCAATGCCGCTGAATGCACTGTTGTGACCAGTTACATAGAGCAATCAAAAACATCCAGGGAAATGATTTTTTCAAGCCTTGAAGATGAGGAAATAGACCGGATTACCGTCTCCCATCAAACCACTGTGTTCGGTTACGCTTGCCGGCAGACCCCGGAATTAATGCCGCTTCCTATCATGTTGGCTAATCAATTGGCCCGGCAGTTATCCAAAGTCAGGCGGCACAGTGGCATCCAATACTTGTCACCGGATTGCACATCGCAAGTGGGCATTGAGTTCGCGAATGACAGTCCGAGCCGGATTGACAGTATTACGCTTATTATCGGCTGTGATGATCCCGATTCGCCGCCTGCTTTTGCGCAAATGGAAGAAGATCTCCGGCATCATGTCATTAACCCGGTGTTCCGAAACGCGCCTATCAAGCCGGATAATTTGACCCGCATCACCATTAATCCAGATGGCCCTTTTGTGCGGAGCGGACCCTCCGCACATTCTGGCATGACCGGCCGAAAAACCGACAGCGATACTTACGGAAGTTTTGCAAGACATTGTGGTTCGGCTTTAAGCGGCAAGGGACCATCGCGTATCGACAGGGTTGGCGCTTACGCGGCGCGCTATGCCGCCAAAAACATCGTGGCGGCAGGCCTTGCAGAGCAATGCGAAGTCCAACTGAGTTACAGTATCGGTTTTCCCGGTCCAGTCAGTGTTTATTTGACGACGAAAGGAACAGGCATTATTGACGATTATGAGATTCGCAAGCGCCTGCTCAGGCATTTCGATTTCCGCTTGGGAGCCATAGTCAGGAATTTGGAATTACGGGAGCTTACGCAAAAATATGACGGCCTTTTTTATCAGAAATTGCCTGTTAATGGGCACTTTGGCGCTAATGGTTTGCCTTTGCCCTGGGAAAAGACTGACAAGGCCGAATTGCTTGCCGAATGAAAGCCGTCAATGCTAGGTGTCGGAGTCGGTAAGGCTGTCCAGATCAAACATTTTCTCATTTTCTTCTTTCAGTAGGCTAAAAGCATACCAAAGCAGGGTGGATGCAGGTCCCAGGATATGCCCTTTGGTTATCTGACGGGCAGACAGCCCGATTAATATCAGGATCAGTAAAGAGCGTCCATCAAGTCGCCCTTGACTGAAATCCATCAGCGACTCCTCAATGCGATTGAGGCCTTTTGATGTGAGTTTTGGTATAGGCAGATGGGGAATTGAAAAAGTCTCCTCCTCTGGCTGTTCTATGACCGTAAACAGACCGTTCGTTTGAGCAAATTCGACAATATTCAAGAAATCGGTCCCTGTCACGTGGCAAATCAAAACACTGGCCGCCGGCGGGTTGAGCTGAAGCTGGGTGATGCCCCGGCAGTCGGCGAATAATTCCGCAATACGGTCAAAATAACCAAAATCGCCTCTTTTTTGCGGAATCTTCAGCCTTACACGCCCCGGCAACTGGTGTTTAATGTACGCATAGGGTTGGTCTTCTCTGTTTGTCATAAGTCATCATCAATGGAGGCATCATCATACTTTGAAGATTCGGGTTGACTCATGTTGTTTTCATTCAGCAGCTCGGCTCTAGCTTCGGCAAGAATGTCTTCAAGTTCTTCACTTGCTTCAGCCATGAACTCTCGCCCCCTTTCCGCGAGCAATATTCCCGATTTGATAGCGGCGCGGGCCGCAGGCCGGGCAGCTTTAGCGAGCGCAGGTAGCGCTGGAATAACTGCCGCTGTAAAGACAGTGGCTCCAATGCCAATGGCGATTCCCAAAGGGGTGCCGCTCTTAAAAAAATCATCTATTTTAATCATATTCAGCTTTTTTCCCGGTGGTGCATAATGGACAGTCGTACAGTAAGTAGTACTATTTAGCATTCAAAACCCCACCTCCTGCCTCTGTTTTCTAAGATATTTGATTCTGTCCGAGTTGTTGCAAACGTTTAGATTCAGCCATACAAAAATTCGCTTTGTCTCTCTTAATCAATACAATAATTAAGCCACGAAACAAAATTTTTCTGATCAACATCGCAATGTACATTATTTTTAACTTCACATTGTTACAATTTTATGACAATTTCAATTGGTTACTGGTTGCACCGAACTTTATTTCCTTAACTACAGAGATAGACGACCGGACAATATCAAAGAATTTGTTAATGGGGCGAAAATGCACTATAAAGCAAATGAAATCTATGCACGAAGCTAATCCACGAAATTGGCTTTAATAACTGAATTTTTAATTGTATTTCGAGAAAAAATGAAAAAATCTATTAAGGTCAAGATAGTTGACCAGCCGGACGAACTCATTATTAAAGCCAAACAAGCCGCCGAACAGCATGGTTTGCGCTTTACCGGCGATACCGAAAAAGGTTTTATTAAAGGTTTCGGAATCCACGCGCACTATCTGCTTCAGGAAGATATACTGACAGTCAAAATTTTACGTAAACCACTCTTGCTTTCATGGACGCAGGTGGAACAGAAAGTTAGGGCACTAGTGGGCGGGCATTAAGCAAAATACCGGTTGATGTTGCATCCATCCGAAAATGTTTCAACTCAGGTTAACGGCTCAAGTTAACAGCTGTAGAAATGCATCCGTCGCAAAATAAACAGAACACGTAACCATAACACCCGCTACATGAAACTCAAAACACGTTGGGTAATCACATCTGCTGTTTTTGTACTGCCATTTATCAGTCTATTGATAGCAGGATTGTATTGGTT
>SBAV01000445.1 GCA_005239965.1 Methylobacter tundripaludum | reverse complement strand
TTATTGCGATAGCTAGATAGAGCCAGTTCATAATTTTGAATGCCTAACGTAAAGTAGCCATCCCATTTGACGTAAAACATTGCGTCAAAGGTTTGCCTAAATAATTATAAAAAGTTAAAATATTTTAACTTTCATCTATGTAAAGCAATTTAGCATATCCTAAAATATATGCAATACCCTTCAGAAAATTTACCTGCACAAGAACCAAAACTGCTTGATCAAGTACGCGGAAAAATTCGCCTAAAACATTACAGTATTCGCACCGAACAAGCCTACACAGACTTGATTAAACGCTTTATTTTACATTTTGGCAAGAAACATCCATCTAATATGGGCGCGGCGGAAGTAGAGCAGTTTTTAACGCATCTGGCAGTTAATGGGAAAGTCTCAGCATCCACACAAAACCAGGCGAAAAGCGCCTTGTTGTTTCTTTATAAAGAAGTGTTGGCGATAGAATTGCCGTGGCTGGATAATGTCGAACAGGCAAAGACATCCAAGCGTTTGCCCGTGGTGTTAAATCGCGATGAAATCCAGGCGATCTTGTCGCGATTAACCGGAACGCATTGGCTGATTGCAAGCTTATTGTACGGAACCGGCATGCGCATTATGGAATGTCTGCGCTTAAGGATACAAGATATCGACTTCAAACGCCGCGAGATATTAATCCGAGATGGCAAAGGCTTTAAAGATCGTGTAACCATGTTGCCCATAACTCTGATTGAGCCTTTACAGGAGCATTTGTTGAGAGTACGAAAGCTGCATGAAAGTGATACCGCACAGGGTTTCGGCGCGGTGTATATGCCTTTTGCCCTGGAACGCAAATACCCCAATGCTGCCAAAGACTGGATGTGGCAGTACGTGTTTCCCGCCACTAAAATATCTACCGATCCACGTACACAGGTGGCACGCCGCCACCACATACAAGAACAAGCAATACAACGAGCAGTTAAACAAGCCGTGCGCGATGCCGATTTAACCAAACCAGCCACACCGCATACCTTTAGGCACTCCTTTGCCACCCATTTACTGGAAGGCGGTTATGACATCCGCACGGTGCAGGAGCTGCTCGGACATTCGGATGTCAGTACCACGATGATTTACACTCATGTCCTCAACAAAGGGGGTAGGGGTGTCAGTAGTCCACTGGATCATCTGTAGATTGAATGAAAGCCCATTTGCCAAACAACCCCCAAACGAGTACGCTAAAAAAATTTATTCACAAACCAAAATAATTATGACCATAACCACACGTTTTGCCCCCAGCCCCACAGGATATCTACATGTAGGCGGTGCCCGTACCGCATTGTTTTCCTGGCTGTATGCCCGCAAGCACGGCGGCCAGTTTATATTGCGTATTGAAGACACCGACCTGGAGCGCTCAACGCAAGAATCTGTCGATGCTATTTTGCAGGGCATGACCTGGCTGGGCTTGGATTACGATGCGGGGCCCTTTTATCAAACCCATCATTTTGACCGCTACAAAGAAATCATCCAGCAATTAATTGATCAAGGCGATGCGTATTACTGCACCTGTAGCAAAGACGAATTGGAGCAGCTCCGTACCGAACAAATGGCCAACAAAGAAAAGCCGCGCTATAACGGCAAATGCCGAAATACCGGTAAAGATCATCCCGGTATGGAGGCCGTCGTGCGCTTTAAAAACCCTACCGAAGGCGTGGTGGTGATTCCCGATCTGGTCAAGGGCGAGATTGTTGTTGCCAATAAGGAGCTGGATGATTTGGTTATTGCACGGACTGACGGCTCGCCCACTTACAATCTTACTGTGGTGGTTGATGATATGGATATGAACATTACCCACGTTATTCGCGGCGACGATCATATCAACAATACGCCACGGCAGATGAACATACTGAAAGCGTTGGGCGCAGAATTGCCGCACTATGCCCATTTGCCGATGATACTCGGTTCGGACGGCGCGCGCCTGTCCAAACGTCATGGTGCTGTCAGTGTCATGCAGTTCCGTGATGAAGGTTATTTGCCGGAAGCCTTGCTGAATTATCTGGTGCGCCTGGGTTGGTCGCACGGTGACCAGGAGATTTTTTCCATTGATGAAATGGCGGAGTATTTCGAACTGGCGGATGTAAACGGCTCGGCGTCGGCATTCAACATGGAAAAATTGCTGTGGCTCAATCATCATTACATCATGCACAACGACCCAGCGCATGTGGCGCGGCATTTAAGCTGGCATATCGGGCAGTTGGGCATCGATCCAACTACCGGCCCAGATCTGGTGGATATTGTTAAAGCCCAGCGGGAACGCAGCAAAACCTTGGTGGAAATGGCGGCGGCCAGTGTGTACTTCTATAAAGATTTTGACGCTTATGATGAAAAAGCGGCCAAGAAAAATTTCACAGCCGGTGCCGATGCCGTTTTAATGCGCTTGCATGAAGAATTTGCTGTCGTTGCCGAGTGGGAAAAAGGGACACTGCACCAAGTTGTTCATACTGTCGCCGAAAACATGGCACTGGGCTTGGGTAAGGTTGCACAGCCGTTGCGGGTTGCCGTGTGCGGCTCGGCGGTTTCACCGGCAATCGACATTACCTTGGCGTTATTGGGTAGGCAGAAAACGCTGGCGCGCATCGCAAAAGCCGTCGATTACATAAAAAGTTTAAACTAGGCTTGGATTTTTTGAAAGATTACTGTAAAATATCCGCTCTTTACTTGGGGCCATAGCTCAGC
>SBAV01000517.1 GCA_005239965.1 Methylobacter tundripaludum | reverse complement strand
GATGGTGACGATGGCTTCTGTTTCAGGATTTAAGTCGACGTCATAGCGGTTTTTGTACCAGTTACAAATCGCACGGCGTAATCTTGGAATCCCTTTAGATACCGAGTAGCGGTGAGTATCCGGGCGTTTGGCGGCTTCAAGCAGTTTATTGACGATATGGTCAGGGGTAGGCTGATCGGGATTACCCATACCAAAATCAATAATGTCTTCCCCGGCTGCCCGCGCTTTGGCTTTTAGCTCGTTGACGATATTGAAAACGTAAGGAGGTAAACGACTTATTCTATGAAATTGTTCCATTAACAGCTCTTGAGAAACCGGTGTAAAAGTTAAAGATAAAAAAGTAGCCTTTGTACTGTTGTTAATACAATATGTCAAATCAGTTGTATTAAATATACGGTAAAGTCAATGTTGACTGGTGAAAGCACGTTCAACACGGATGAGATCGTTTTCTGTATCAACACCGGCGGGCGGCGCTTGTTCAACCGTTCTAACTGCTATGTGTTCACCATGCCACAGTATTCTGAGCTGTTCCAGAGATTCAACAGCTTCCAGTACTGAAGGTTGCCATTGACAGTATCGGTTTAAAAACCCTACCGTGTAGGCGTATATGCCGATGTGCCTCAGATACGCCATTTTTCCAGAAGGGCTTTTATTTCCATCCACGAAGCTGTCCCTATCCCAAGGGATGACAGCGCGGCTAAAATACAGCGCATAACCGTGTTTATTGATGACCACTTTGACGGCATTCGGGTTAAAAATTTCTTCTGGGTCGCTGATCGGCGTAGCCAGAGTTGCAATTCCAGCTTGTTGTTGACTCGCCAAGGTATCTGCAACATTACATATATATGCTGGTGGAATCAGCGGTTCGTCGCCTTGCAGATTGACGATAATGTCGTCATCTAGCCAGCCGCAAAGCTTTGCAACTTCGGCGATTCGTTCCGTGCCACTTTGATGGTCGGGGCGCGTCATCACTGCTTTAATGCCCAAAGCCGTCACAGTTTGTGCTATGCGGTCATCGTCGGTGGCGACAATAATGTCGTCAGCTTCAGCTTCCTGGGCGCGTTCGCAAACATGTGCAATCATCGGTTTGCCAGCAATCAGGCGTAATGGTTTTCCAGGCAGACGGGTCGAAGCATATCTGGCTGGAATGACCACCTTAAAACGCAAGCTCATTTGTACAATGCGTCGACTTCGTCACTGCTCAGTGTGCGTGCTTCATCTTCGAGCATCACCGGAATATCATCCTGTATGGCAAACGCCAAACGGTCGGGACGACAAATCAACTCCTGTTGGTCTTTTTTATAAATAAGTGGCCCTTTGCACAAAGGGCAGGCGAGTATATCGAGAAGTTTTTTATCTATCATGTCTGGTTTTGAGTAAATGTGATAGTTGCTTGGAAAAATCTGTGTCTAACTCGGCGTTGGCTGGCATATGCCAATGCTCAGGTATGGCAAGTGACAAACAGTCAGGTTTACAGATTAATTCCCGCTTGTCTTTGTCATAAACGAGCAGCCCTTTGCACACAGGGCATGTGAGTATGTCGAGAAGGTTTTTATCTATCATGTTTGGTTTTGAGTAAATGTAACAGTTGCTCAGAAAACTCCACTGATAATACAGCCTTAACCGGCACATACCAATGCTGATGATTTGCAAAGCGCATGCATTTTACCGCATCTTTTTCTGTCATTAATACCGGCTTATCATCCAGGAAGGTAATATCTTGTTGAGAAAACGAATGATGGTCGGAAAACCGGTGCGTATCACAAGTTATACCAACAGCTTGCAACGATTTAAAAAAACGCTCAGGATTGCCGATTCCTGCCAAAGCATGGCAAGCATTGTCTTTGAATCCCGGCAACAGCTTTTGTTCCCCAGTCTCCATATTAATGGCAACAGCGCCACGTAACTGCATGGAAAATTCACGGTCATCGGTTTTGTCACCATTGACCACAATCAGATCGACCTGATGCAAGCGACTAATGGGTTCACGTAATGGCCCGGCCGGTAAACAAAAACCGTTGCCAAAGCGTCTGTCACCATCAATGACAGCAATTTCAATGTCCCTTGCCAAGGCATAATGCTGCAAGCCATCATCAGAAAGGATAACATCGCAGTCGGTTTCAGCCAGCAGCAATTTCGCAGCATCGACGCGCGATGGGCCGACAGCCATGGGACAACCGGTTTGGCTGGCGATTAATAACGCTTCATCGCCAACTTGCTTAACATCGCTGTGCGCCGTTACCCATTGCGGCCATGATACAGCATTACCGCCGTAACCTCGGCTGATGATACCCGGTTTATAACCGGTATGTTTCAGTAATTCTGCAATGTAGATGACTAAGGGGGTTTTCCCGGTCCCGCCTACCGTAATATTACCGATGATGATAACCGGAACAGGCAAACACCGTTGTTTCAGTGCGCCGCTATGGTACAAAAACGTTCTGAGCTTGACGCAAACAGCAAAGACTAATCCTAGCGGCAGCAACAAAACGCCCAGCCATGCGCCTTTGTTCCAGAAAGGGAGCGCCTGCTGCGCCTGTTTGGGCATCATTTGTCGTCGTGTTCTTCCTGAGTGGCAAAGGTAATGTGGGTAAAGCCCGCTTGTCCGGCAAAATCCAGTGCAGTAATGACATATTGATGCGGTGTCTTATCATCGGCCTTAATCACAAAAGGCTCTTGTGAAGAGTGTTCAGCACGTTTACGCAACTCTTGCAACAAGGTTTCTTTCTTCTGGTCGGGCAGTTCTTCCGGTTGTCCTTCTTCATTTTCCAGAAAATAACGGCCTTCAGGATTAATGAGCAGGGTGACCATTTTTGCTTGCTCTTGGGTTTGCTCACCTGCGGCTTCCGGCAGTTGTATGCTGATGCCAGTCTGCCTGTTAAAATGGGTCGAAACCACAAAAAACAGTAACAATACAAAGACAACATCAATCATGGAAATCAGGGTGATATCCAGTTTTTCCTTGGGTTTACGCCGGAATTTCATCGATTTCCTCTTCTTCGCGGTCGCCTTGCAGAATATCAACCAACCT
>SBAV01000193.1 GCA_005239965.1 Methylobacter tundripaludum | reverse complement strand
TCATTGATTTTAATTGCACCAAAATTTGGGTTTCAACTTTCTCCAAATTTGGCATCTAATCAAATCAATGTGATACAGAAAAAAGTCGAACATCACGTTTAATCTAAGTATTTTTTAGTTGAAATCAAAAAAAGCTAGGTGATTTACATCTACCTAGCTTAACCCACCTAATGCCGCCCTGCTTGATCAACTCAAGCAGGGCGGCATCGCAGTAAAAACAGTGTTTTTTCTTTACTCGTCAGTACATAACGTACATACCTGACTGGGTATATGTCTGAAAGGACTGGAATTTGCGCTATTTTACAAAGCAGCTTTTTTCCGCAAATTCTTCAACTTCTTTGAGCTTTTTTCTCAAGTCCTTTGATTGCTTCGGATCCCGGAAAGCTGCACCACTTTCCCCCGGCATACCACGTAAATTAGTGAAGGTTTTTGCCGCATCATAATCCTCAAAGCTGAGTTTTTCGGCTATTTTGTCAATTTTACAACCACAAGCATACTGGCTGATATAGTTCAAGCCACCGTGTTGCGCAATACAGTTTAAAACGTACTCAACGCGATCCCGTGTCGGGTAGCCATTCAGATAGGTAGACTGCTCAGTCGGTTTTTCTTGTACTGCTGTTGCTGCGCAACCGGTAGCAACAACAAGGACAACAGCGCTCAAAACGGGCAATTTGTATTTTTTTGTCATATATTTCAACAAGTCAGTGAATATTATTATGGAATAATAAAACAATTTTAACTTATTGGCCGATGTTACGCACGCTCAATAGGAAAGTGCAGGTTAAGAGGCACGAAAAAATGGGAGGAACAGATAGGCCATGTCCACATCACCAAATATGAACATGGCCCTATACAGTTAGCAGCAGGCTTTACCAACTTCTGTTGCGGCAGGCACTTCAAGCAAGCGACCGGTCTTGCAATCATAGATATAGCCATAAATAGGTATATTGCCAGGTACCAAAGGATGGTTTCTTACCCGCGAAACATCCTCCAATACGCTGGATTCTTGATCTTTAATAGTCAACCAATCGATATAATTGCCTTCAGTAGAACCTGGGCCATCACCGGAATCATGCCAACCATTGGCATCAATGGAAGCCGTTTTTAAGCTACTGCTTAACAAACGGCGCATAATTTCATCCGTAAACAGTTCCATACCGCAATTGGTGTGATGAATAATAAACCATTCACGGGTACCCAATAATTTATAGGAAATAACCAGTGAACGTATGGCATCATCGCTCGCACGTCCACCGGCATTACGGATAACATGCGCATCGCCTTCTGATAAACCTGCATATTTAGCAGGATCTAAACGCGCATCCATACAAGTTAAAATGGCAAAACTTCTGCCAGGTGGCAATGGCAATTCGCCTTTATCACCGAAATTATCCACATAAGATTGGTTTGCAGCTAACACTTCACCTAAAATTTTACTCACAGCGTCTATCTCCTCGCATTATTATTTTAAAATCAAAAAGAACCTCTGTATCTTCATTACCCGCTTACAATTACAGCGTACTGGAGTAACCAGGACAATCGATTCTATCCCAATATATCGCCCTTTTAAATAGCAGCAAATCTAAACATGTTACCGGCGTGATTTATAAAGAAGCGGACAGATACAGCACAGTTATGTATTATCTGCACCTGGATATTAAACGAGCCATACGCAAATGAATTCTAAGCCCATTACCAAACCCAAGAAAATCGTGGGGGTTATTCTGGCTGGAGGACGTGCAACACGCATGGCGCATCAGGACAAAGGCTTGGTGAACTATAACGGGCGACCGTTGATCCACTACGCCATTACCGCCCTCGCCCCTGTAGTGGATCAGGTTCTTATCAATGCCAATCGCAATATTGAGCGCTATCAGCACTTTGGCTTACCAATTGTTACCGATCAAACAGACAGTTTTGAGAGCCCTTTGGCCGGTGTGTTAGCTGCAATGACGTTTAGCGATGCCGATGTCTTCGCGGTAATCCCATGTGATTGTCCGTTGATTAAAACCCAGCACGTACAAAAATTATTACTGACGCATACGGAGACCAACGCCGATATTGCAGTAGCCTTTGATGGCAGCAGACTGCATTGTGTTTTCTTTGCGGTCAGCACGAGATTAAAGCAAAGTCTGCAAGGATATTTGGCCAGTGGTCAGCGTAAGGTTGGTGGCTGGCTAATGTCCCAACGCATCAGGCAAGTGGATTTCAGTAACGAACCGGAAATTTTGACCAATATTAATACGATGGATGAATTATCACAGCTAGAAGCCCAACATAAAACTGCCTTGGAGCATCAGTAATGCGTGGCAGTCACACTCTATCATCAGTACAACCGGCCATTATTCCTGTGGTTAATGAATGGATACGCAACAGCCCAGGTACGGTATCACTCGGGCAAGGCATGGTTTCCTATCCGCCGCCTGCCAGTGTCCTGCAAGCCATTCAAAACTTTGGTAACAACCCAGAAGATCATTACTATGGTTCGGCATTTGGACTGCCTTCTTTGTTGAATGCCATCGAAACCAAATTGCGCAACGAAAACGCCATTGATTGCCAACGCGGTTACCGCATAATGGTCACAGCGGGCTCCAATATGGCATTTTTGAATGTCCTGTTGGCTATTGTCGATCCCGGTGATGAAATCATATTGCCGCTGCCTTATTATTTTAATCAGGAAATGGCGGTGCGAATGTTAAATTGCACGCCGGTTTTTGTACCTACGGATGAACATTACCAACTGCAAATTGACCGGCTGCGTGCCGCCATTACCGACAAAACCCGCGCTGTTGTTACCGTATCGCCCAACAATCCCAGCGGCGCTGTCTACCCGGAAGAAGCTTTACGAGCGGTTAACGCCTTATGCTGCAAACACGGCCTATACCATATTAGCGATGAAGCCTACGAGTATTTCACCTATGACGATGCCAAGCATTTCTCTCCCGGCAGTATTACTGGGGCAGAAGCGCATACTGTTTCCCTGTATTCGTTGTCAAAAGCCTATGGCTTTGCCAGTTGGCGGATTGGCTATATGGTTATTCCTGAGGCATTGGCACCATCTTTACTGAAAGTACAGGATACCAATTTGATTTGCCCTCCGTTGATTACCCAATGCGCGGCACTTGCGGCGTTAGAAACAGGAGCTGATTATTGCAAAGCGCACAGGCAGCAGTTAGACAAAGCACGTCACCACATCATCTTGAATTTGCAGGAATTAAAAGATAGTTGCCATGCATCGGTAACTACGGGGGCTTTTTATTTCTTGCTAAAGTTAAACACCAACCGCAATGATTTGGATGTTGCAAAAACTTTGATTAGTGATTTTAAGGTAGCTGCCATTCCGGGCTCTGCCTTTGGATTGAACGATGGCTGTTATTTACGGGTTTCTTATGGCATGCTAGATCAGTGCAAAACAGAGATAGCGGCGCAACGATTGATTAGCGGTATTAAGGCGCTCTGCTGAGTGATGGACTGCGCAACGTGAAAATTGCTTGTCTGATATTTTTACATATCCAATGATGCGTTATATCTCCATAATCAACATAATATTTGCAATGTTTGGGAAAAGCAATCTTTTAAAAAGCAAAAAACAGGCACGAATGTCGATTTAATTTACGATTATTGATATTAAGTAACTGACAAAGAATTGGTAACACCAATTATTGCATTGATTTTATGGATAAATATATTTTTGGTGCGAATTTTGCTTAATCTATAAGGCTTGCCTAATGATTTAATATATCAGTCAATTTGAGCTTGAGGTTTTTTGTACCCTTCCACGCACTTATCAATGGGTTTGTTTTGATAAAACCATGCGAATGACAAATCAATACTATCCCTGTTTTATCAAAGCAGTAAAACGCTGATTTCAATTGACCACCTACAACGAGGTGATTCAAACAACCGTTCATACGCAATATTATTGAGGCTTACCACCCAAATTCCGTCCCTTGATTTTGATTGACCTTCAGCTCAGGGGATAATTAAAAAATTAAATATTCGGAGAAAAAACATGGCTACAAAAACTATTACCGGCGACACTGGTGACAATAACTTAATCGGTGCACCCGATGATGAAATACTTAATGGATTGGAAGGCAATGACATTCTAAACGGCGGCGGTGGCAATGACCAACTGTTTGGCGGTGCTGGGAACGACATTTATTTCGTCAATAGCCAAAGTGATGTCATTAGCGAAGAGGCTGTTGCTGGAACCGATGATGGTGGCACTGATACAGTGAATTCGTCGGTATCTTTTACACTGGGGCGCTTTCTGGAAAATCTCAGACTGACCGGTACAGCCGCAATTGACGGCACTGGCAATGAGTTGAACAATCAAATAATTGGTAATGCCAACAGTAACACACTGATTAGCGGAGCGGGTGCCGATAATCTTTACAGCATGGCTGGAGACGACGTTCTGGAAGGCGGGGACGGCAACGACTTGCTTGCCGGTGGAACAGGTGCTGACCAAATGCACGGCGGTGCTGGCAACGATAAATATTATATCGACGATGCTAATGACCTCGCCAGCGAGGACGATGGCTCAGGCCTTGATACCGGCGGCATTGATACCATTAACACACCTTTTTCAACGGTGTTGGGGGACTTATTTGAAAACCTAACGCTAACAGGAGACGATGCGGTTAACGGTACCGGCAATAAGCTCAACAATATCCTGGATGGCAATGGCAACAATAATGCACTTACAGGCGCTGCAGGTAATGACATATTATACGGTCGAGACGGAGATGACACGCTAAAAGGCGGAAATGGTAATGACAACCTAGTTGGCGGCGAAGGTGTTGATAAAATATCCGGTGGCGCGGGCAACGATAATTATTTTCTTGATAATGTGGATGATGAGGCCAGCGAAGACGACGGCTTCGGCAGCGATGCAGGTGGTATTGATGCCATCAATGCCAGCTTTTCATTTACGCTAGGGGGCTTTTTCGAAAATCTTACCTTAACGGGAAGCGCTATTGCCAATGGTAATGGGAATGCCCAGGGCAACATCATTAATGGAAATGCCGGCGATAACGTTCTTTCAGGACTTGCCGGGGAAGATACTTTGGACGGTAGAGCCGGTAACGATAGCTTACACGGTGGCGATGATAACGACACGTTGATTGACGACGACGGCAGTAACAAGCTCTACGGGGAGGCTGGCGATGACACCCTGAATGTTGACAAATCGGCAGGCAACAATCTTTTGAATGGCGGCATCGGTCTTGACACTTTTTCAGCGTTAAATTCTACGGGCAATAATTATTTTACTGGTGATGTCGGAGACGATCTGTTTAACATTTCCGCTGCCAGCGGTGACAACATTATCGCTGGCGGTATGGATAATGATTCTATACGCGCCGATTCAACCACAGGTAATAACGTACTAAATGGCGGTTTAGGGGATGACTATATTATTGCCAACAACACAACGGGGGATAACAAGCTCTATGGTGACGACGGCAATGATGTTTTGCGTATGGAGGCAGCGAAAGGCGCAAATTTAATTCTGGGTGAAGCCGGTGATGATCGTATTACCCTGACAGCGGGCAATGCCGCCAGCTTAGTCACCCAGACAGTGGATGGCGGCGAAGGCCAAGATTTTCTTGTTGTCGATTATTCTGATGCCAATGCGCTACTCACTACGTTTATAGGCCTTGATGGTGCAAGTAGTACCTTTGTTGCCGGAACAAACCAAATCAAATTTACAAATATTGAAGCGGTTAAAATTACCGGCACTGACTTTGACGATGCCATAAAAGGCAGCATCGGCAATGATACCTTGGATGGGGGCGAGGGTAATAATACACTGTCTGGCGGAATTGGCGATGATGATCTTGTCGTTGCCAGCAATACCGTAGGAAATAATATCCTTGATGGCGGTGCCGGCAAAGATACGCTCCATGCTTCCAATAACGCTGGAAACAACACCTTAAACGGTGGTGCAGACAATGACAGCATAGATGTTATTAACGCATCCGGAAATAATATCCTTGATGGCGGCGATGGCGATGACACATTAAATATTTCGGCGAAAAGCGGCTCCAATACACTTTTGGGCGGCGCTGGCGATGACAATATTTACGCCAAGAATTCGGCAGCGGCCAATACATTTGATGGCGGTGCTGGCAATGACTTATTGAACGCTACGGGCTCAACGGATGCCGTTGTCATGAATGGCGGAAACGGAAACGACTATCTCATTGCTGGAAACAGCACCGGAAAAGGTACATTTGATGGCGGAAACGGTGATGACAATATCATTGCCGGATTGAATGATGACATGATAATCGGCGGACTGGGCAGGGATATATTATCTGGTGGTGCCGGTGCTGATAGCTTTGTTTTTAATACGGCTCCTAACCTGTCCTTCCCTGATAGAATCAGCGATTTTTCTTCAGCGGAAAATGATGTTATCAGCATTTCTGCATCCGCTTTCGGCTCTGATTTACAGATTGGCCATTTGAATGACAGTCAATTTGCTTTGGATCAAGCCACAACACTGAATCAGCACTTTATTTATACTGAAACAATGGCACCAACCGGCACAATCGGTATTTTGTCTTATGATAAAGATGGCAGCGGCGACCAATCCCTTCCTATTCAAGTTGTCAGCATTGTTGGCGCCATTAATTCCAGCTCCCTTCTTACAGCAGCCAATATTGATATCATTGCTTAAAACGCGTTAGGTCTGTTGCAGTTGCACGGTCAGATCAATATCTGACCGTGCAACGTTGACATAATCAATTGAAATATGGATTCTGTGGAAATTTCGGCTCAATCAACCCGATATTCCGCACCCCGCTATTCGAAATTTGCATATAATTTGACATACCGTTTTCCAAGCATGTAAGTCAATTGGTTATGGTATTCGTTGCAATT
>SBAV01000251.1 GCA_005239965.1 Methylobacter tundripaludum | reverse complement strand
CCAACCATTTTGCGCTACGAACAAAGCTGTTCATAAAAGCAAACCAGATAGCCTATGCTGAATTACAAAAATTACGGACTGCGTAACATCAGTTATTAAGGAGTTATTGCAATGAAAAAAATTTCAAAAAACACTATTTTATTTATCTTAATCGCGATATCCATATTGGTTAGCGGTGGAGCATTTGCTGCAACTAGTGGAGGCCAAATTACCTTTTATCATCTGAACAGCACTTTTGCTGGGCGGGATGCCTGCGTTAGAATGGTGCCAAAAATTTCAAGCCCTAGTGGTTGGGCCTGTTTGTATAACAATAACCCATTGCGTTCGCAGATCGCTACTTTAATGATGCATGCCTACGAACAAGGTACACGTTGCGCGATTTCTTGGAGTGCCAATTCACCTGAAGGATACGCTATTATTCAGGTTGCTGAGTGTGGCAACACTTATTAAATTTTTCAATCAATACCGTAGGTTGGACAGAGCGATAGCGAAGCCTATCATTCGAGGTTTCATTGTGTTGGGCATCATTTTTCATTCAGCCTAACCTACGGGGCTGACCATGGCAGCCGACGTAAGGGGCGCATCGTTCGAGATACCATAAAAAAAGAATTCTATCCGCACGCCCTATGGAATGGCGATTTACTGACGAGGTTGCGTGGATAAAATTAAAAAAACTTTACCCGACAATTAAAGAATGACCAAGTACTCGGCCCAATGCTAATTCTCTATTTCAGTCACTACTGGCTTCATATCATTTTGCTGTAAGCGCGACATTACCGTGTTAACACTCTCTGAACGCGCATAAGGGCCTATTTTCACGCGATACCAAATAACATCACCGACTTTGGCTTTGTTGATTTTCGATTCAATACCCATCAAGGCAAGCTTGGCGCGGAGATGATCGGCTTCTTTATTCGATTTGAAAGAACCGGCCTGAATAACATAATGTGAATCTTTAGCCTTACCTACCCGCTCTTCACGGGCGCGGGTTTTAATTTCATGATCGGCTACCACCACTTCTTTTTGCGGCAAAATGGTATAAAAATCAAATTGCGGGGGCAAGGGTTCTTTTTTAGGTTCAGGCTCTACTTTTTTCTTGACTTCATCTGTGTGTTTTTTTGCCGCTTCCGCTTTTGCCAAATCCGCCGTCGTTAAGATTTTTGCCAGCGGCATCGCGTCCGGCTTGTCACCCATGCTGCGTAAATAAACCAAAAAGACCGCAAACGAAATAACCAGCGCCGTAATCAGCATCCATTTCAAGGGCCCTATCCTAGAATTTGCTTGCGATCGCTGTTTACGCTGACCACCCGTATTTCTGTTATTTTGTACTCTGTGTTTGTAGTCTCTGGCCATTACCGTTACATTGATTCAGGTGTAGTGATGTTGAGTAGCCCTAATCCATTGGATAAAACCTGTTTTACCGCGCAAATCAAATTCAAACGGGCGTCTCGAATTTGCGCATCATCAACAAGAAATTGGTGTGCATTGTAGTAGGTGTGAAAAGCAGTTGCCAATTCACGCAGGTACTGAACTAATTGATGAGGCTCATATTGTAGCGCAGCGCGTTCCAAAACTTCCGGATAACGCGCCAATATAGTGACGAGATTAACCTCATGCTCTTCTGTCAATCTTGTTCGATTATCCATACCCGACAGCAGGTTTCTTTCCCATCCTTTTTCATCCAATTGACGTAACACGCTGCATACACGGGCATAAGCATATTGGACATAAAACACCGGGTTTTCATTGGATTTTGAAGTCGCCAGCTTTAAATCAAAATCCATGTGCTGTTCTGAACGGCGCATCACATAGAAAAAGCGCGCCGCATCTTTGCCGACCTCATTGCGCAGTTGCCGTAACGTCACAAACTCCCCGGAGCGGGTGGACATTTGTACCTTTTCATCACCCCGATACAGAATTGCAAATTGCACCAGCAATACTTTTAATTTGGCTTCATCTGTGCCCAAAGCAGTGATGGCGGCTTTAATACGCGGTACATAACCGTGATGATCTGCGCCCCAAATGTCAACAATTTGATCAAAGCCCCGGTCAAGCTTATTCATATGATAAGCAATATCGGAAGCAAAATAGGTGTATTGGCCATTCTCGCGTATCACGACACGATCTTTTTCATCCCCCAATTTACTGGATGCAAACCAAACCGCCCCGTCTTGTTCATAAAGATGGCCGCCTGCGCGCAATCTTGCCACGGCAATATCGACAGAGCCATCTTCCATCAGTTGCTGTTCTGAAAACCATTGCTGATAATCGACACCAAACTCCTCCAAATCGTCTTTGATGTCTTCCAGAATGGTGTTCAGCCCCATTTGAAAAAAATCGCGGTATAACGATGTGCCCAGCAAGGTCTTTGCCCTAACAATCATGGCATCAATGTGCGTCTCTTTATCGCCACCTTGCGGTTCATCGAGCGGGATGTTTTCCACTATCAGCTCGGCGGGCCTGCGGTATTCATTGCCAGCGGTGTTATGAATATTCCAGGCAATGTCCCGGACATAATCGCCCCGGTAAGCATTACTGGGAAAAGGCAATACCTCGCCGCAAACTTCAAGGTATCTGAGCCATATGCTGGTGGCCAGAATATCCATTTGCCGGCCAGCGTCATTAACGTAATACTCTCGATGGACATTAAACCCCACGGCTTCCAATAAATCAGCCACTACCGATCCATAAGCGGCACCGCGTCCATGGCCCACATGCAAAGGGCCAGTCGGATTTGCGGAGACAAATTCGACTTGCACTTTTTTGCCAGCGCCGATGTTGCTCAAGCCAAAGCCAGGGCCTTCATTGTGTATACGCTTGATAATGTCATACTGGGCATTGCGATCAACAAAAAAGTTGATAAAGCCAGGCCCCGCCAATTCCACATTGATAATGTGCTTATCTTGGGGTAACAAGGCAATAATTTTTTCGGCCAGCTGTTTCGGGTTGGTTTTTGCTGTTTTGGCCAGCGTAAGCGCCATGTTACTTGAAAAATCACCATGACTGGCATCGCGGGTGCGCTCTACCACAATATTAGGTACAACGGATTGATCTATAACGCCACTGGTTTTAAGCGCCGCAAAAGCATGCAGGAGCAGTCCCTCTATTTTTTGCTTCATTGATTTAATGTGTTGGGTATCGACTATAAAAATAGCTGCACATTATCCAATATAATGGCCCGTTTATCTATGGCTATGGATAATTAGCAGATGGGGATACTTAAAACAAGTCCACCGGATCAACATCCAGTGACCAAGATAAGCTATGACTTCGATTTATTTTGTAAATCTCTGGCAACAATATATCAAGCAATTTGTGTAATTCCTGTCTTTTTTGGCTTTGAAACAGGGTTTGGTAGCGGTGCAACCCGGCGCGTTTCGCCATTGGCGCAGGCACAGGGCCTAAAATAGAAGTATGTTGTCCAGTTTCTGAATTATGAATCCGGTTCGCCAAATCAACCACCGTATGCAGGAATTGTTTGGCCAATTCCGCATCGCTGGCCTGCGCCCTTAACAGCGCCTGATAGCTAAAAGGTGGTAACTGTGCTTCTTTGCGTTCACGTAACGCAGTCTTGGCAAAGGCCTTATAACCCTGCTGAACCAGGGTAAGCAGCAAAGGATGTTCAGGTTGGCGGGTTTGCAATATTACCTTACCGGGCTTCATCTCCCGTCCGGCTCGTCCTGCGACCTGTATAATCAGTTGCGCCAGTTTTTCGGCGGCATGAAAATCAACGCTGAACAAGCCGCTATCCACATCCAGCATGGCAACTAAAGTCACCTGACTGAAATGATGCCCCTTGGCCAGCATTTGCGTACCCAAAATAATGTCGGCCTTGCCATCGTTAATGTCCGATAAATAACGCTCCAGCGAGCCTTTTTGCCTGGTGGAGTCACGATCAAGGCGCACAATGGCTTTATCGGCAAATAAGGCCGTCAGCACCTTCTCTACCCGTTCGGTGCCTAGGCCCAGCGGCATTAATTGCCTGGCTTTGCAGGCCGGGCAATTTTCAAGCAAAACGCCTTCAACGCCACAATGATGGCAACGCAACAGCTGTTCATGCGCATGGACGACCATATTGGCATCGCAATGCGGACAACGCATTACCCAGCCGCAGCCGTGACAGATCAGCGTCGGCGCAAAACCACGACGATTGAGAAACAATAACACTTGTTCACTTTTGGCCAGGGTGTTTTTTATTTCAGCAATCAGCGCTGCACTCAGTCCCTCGTGCATTTTTTTGTTTCTGATGTCCAGCAATTGAAAAGCCGGCTGCAACGCATTGCCTGCACGTTGTGGCAGATGCAACAACTGATAACGGCCCTTGTCAACATTATGCAAACTTTCCAGTGCCGGCGTAGCGGAACCCAGCAGCACCGGAATCGCCAACATTTTGCCCCGCACCACCGCGACATCTCGCGCATAAAACCGGCAACCTTCCTGTTGTTTGAACGAGGCATCATGCTCTTCGTCCAGGATAATCAGCCCCGGATTCTTGAGTGGCGTAAACAGGGCGGAGCGTGTTCCCAGCATAATCGAGCACGCACCTTGCTGCATTTTTAACCACGCTGCATTACGCTGACTGTCCGTCAATTTGGAATGCGACACGGCTATTGCTACGGAAAAACGCTGCCGAAAGCGTTCTTCCAGTTGCGGGGTTAAGGTAATTTCCGGCACCAATACCAAAACCTGTTGCTGTTGTTGCAGCACGGTGTGGATAATTTGCAGGTACACCTCGGTTTTACCGCTGCCGGTAACGCCTTCCAGTAAAAATACGCCGAATTGCCCCAAACGGTTGCACACAGCATCAATCGCTGCCTGTTGCTGGAGATTGCTTTCCAATGCGACATTACGCATCAAAGGCTCAACCTGTATGGCGTTGCTGTCAGGCGGCCCAGCCTGTACCAATGTTTTTTCCAGCAAAGGTTTAATCGCCGTCCGCCATTTTTCATCAAAGGCAGAAAGCTCGGATGCAGACAAATGGCTGGCATGGCTTTGAAATTTTTCCAGCAGTGCTTTCTGTTTGGGGGCGCGTTTTAACTGCTCGCTAGCAATGGCTTTGCCTTGTCCGGTCAGCACATAACGTTCTTCTACCGGGAGAATTGCCGCTTTCCCCTGACGCAGTAACGCAGGCAGGGCGGTACTGTAAACATCGCCCAAAGGGTGATGGTAATAACGGCTCACCCAATGCAGCAAGCGCATATCCTGCTCCGAGAACAAGGGATGTTCATCGATAATCGCTTCGATAGCTTTTAATTTATGGCTATCAATTTCGCTGTGTTCAACACACTCAACCAGGAACGCTACCTTGTTACTGCGTCCAAACGGCACCCTTATGCGTATGCCCGGTTTGAAGTCATCAATCGTACTGTTTTCCGGTGCCAAATAATCAAACAAACGGTGCAAGCGTATCGGGACGGCAACTCTTAAAATTATGTGCCGGGTATTACAGGGTTGCGTCATGGTGTTTGTCTATCGATATCACCGGTCGGTGAAGCCATTCAAAATAAGATAACATGTCTGCTCACCCTCCAACCTAAGGAATATCATCTGGAAGCCGAATGTATACTCACCCACATTTCAAATTTCGGCACTCATGTGCAGCCGATGATTTGGAAATTATCGGTCAACAGGGAGCGCAATTCTTCCCTATAGCGTTCTGGCGTGAGAAAGAAGTCGCCGCAGGCTCGCTTGAACGAGGAGTATATATATTGTCGTAACTGCTATCCCCTGCATAATCAGCGCTAACTGCATTGATTCCGGGCAGCTGCCTGACGGCGTTTTCTATGGCCATTTCGCACCCAGCACAGTGTATGCCATGAATGAGTAGTGTTTGGGTTCGTTGTGTCATTGATACCCTTAGAGTCAGTGCGTTGCAAGGTTAATGCAACAAAGCTTGGTCGATAAGTAAAAAACGTTACTGAACTAACGCACTTACCCTTAAAATTGGCCAAAATAAAACAGATCTGGAGAATCCTGTGACTTTATCTGCCCAACCGTGGACTACTGAGCAAGCGGCGAACCTTTATGCCATAAAAAACTGGGGAGAGGATTATTTCTCCATCAACTCTCGTGGTCATGTCTGTGTAACACCCAGTTCAGACAAGGGCATTGCGCTGGACTTGTACGAGATTGCCCAATCGCTGGAAGACAAGCAGTTGTCGTTACCGGTATTGATACGCTTTACCGATATTTTGAAAGATCGCGTTAATCGCTTGAACAACGCTTTTCAAAAAGCCTGTGCCGACAATAATTATCAGGGCAAATATACCCCTGTTTACCCTATAAAGGTTAATCAGCAACGGCAAGTGGTGGAAGGTATTTTAGCCGCTGACAATATCGGCCTTGAAGCAGGCAGCAAGCCGGAATTGTTGGCAATCATGGCGTTATCAAAAGACAATGTCGTGGTGTGCAATGGCTACAAAGACCGGGCTTATATTCGCCAAGCCTTGATTGGCTTGAAGATGGGGCTGGATTTGTACCTGGTCATCGAAAAGCCCCTAGAGCTGGAATTTATTATCGAAGAAGCGGCACGGCTTGACGTGAGGCCACAGCTGGGTATGAGGGTGCGACTGTCCAGTATTAGCGCTGGCAAATGGCAAAACAGCGGCGGGGAAAAATCCAAATTTGGCTTGCACGCGCATGAAGCCTTGCAACTGGTGGAATGCCTTAAACAAGCTGGTATGGTCGATTGTTTACAGCTCATGCACTTTCACATGGGTTCGCAAATTGCCAATATCCACGATATAAAAATCGCCTTAAAAGAAGCCGGGCAGTTTTATAGTGAGCTGCATCGTTTGGGTGCTCCAATCAAAATTGTCGATGCGGGTGGAGGACTGGGGGTGGATTATGACGGCAGCCGTTCACGCCGTGAGTCATCGATGAATTACAGCTTGGACGAATACGCGCAAAATATTGTCCGTAGTTTTGCCGAAATCTGTGCGATAAAGCAGGTTGCGCACCCGAACATCATTACCGAATCGGGGCGGGCACTTACCGCGCACCATGCGGTATTAATCACCAATGTGACGGATATTGAATCCGTTTACAGTCATCATGATGGAATTTCCCCTTTACCGAAGACCCACAACCTGGTCGAAGGCTATCATGACGCGCATTTTGCCATTGCTGAAGCGCGTACCCAGTTTACCCAGGACAAGCTCAGCATTAACGAACTGGCCAAGGCAGAAAATGCCTATGCTATTGTCTGTCAACATATTAAAAGTCAGTTAAACCCTGGCAATCAAAGCGAAGCCGCAATTCTGCAAGAATTGAATGAAAAACTGGCCGACAAAATTTTTTGTAATTTCTCATTATTTCAGTCGTTGCCCGACATTTGGGGCATCGACCAGATTTTTCCCATTATGCCAATCCATCGGCTTGATGAGCGTCCAACCCGTCGCGCCATTATTCAAGATTTAACCTGCGACTCCGATGGTCGTATTGACCAATACATTGATGGTCAAAATATTGAAAAAACCTTGCCGATCCATGTTATCGACACAAAAAAACCTTATTTGATCGGTTTTTTTATGGTCGGTGCGTATCAGGAAATATTGGGCGATATGCACAATCTATTTGGCGATACCCACTCGATTAATATTGAAATCGACAGCAATGGCTATCATTTTTATGATCTTCAGGAAGGCGAGCATGTTTCTGAGTTGCTCGATTACGTACACATCAGCAGTGAAGAGCTGAAAACAGCATACCGGCAAAAACTCGCGAACAGCAATCTCACTGAACAGCAGCGGCAAGACTACGAACAGGAATTGCTCTCGGGTTTGGAGTCCTATACATATCTGGGGAAATAATATGAAAGTCGGTTTCATGGGATTGGGCGGCATGGGCGCGGGCATGGCAAGCAACCTTGCCAAGGCGGGTTATTTAACGGCTGTTTACAACCGCACCACTGAGAAAGCTGAAAATTTAGCGAAGGTTTTGGGAGTGACTGTTTTCGCACAGCCTGAAGCATTGGCGGCAGCGGTTGATGTCGTCTTCTTATGCGTTTCCGCGGACGGCGATGTTTTGGAAATGGTTGAAGCCACTGCAACTACTGTCAAGCCTGGGGCGGTTGTTGTCGATATGTCCACAGTTAGTAGTGATACAGCCCAGCAAGCCGCCAAGCTTTTGGCGGAAAAGCAAGTGGAGTTTTTAGATGCACCGGTTTCAGGTGGCGTGGAAGGTGCTAAAAACGGCACGTTGGCGATGATGGTAGGTGGCAATGAGCTTACCTTAAACAAAATTTATCCTATACTTCAAGTTATGGCGACACGCATTATGTACATGGGGCCAGTAGGTTCAGGACAGGCGACCAAAGCAGTCAATCAGATTATGTGTGCTGGCATCAATGAGGCGGTGACGGAAGCATTGGCCTTTGCTCGGGCGCAAAACTTGCCTATGAAAAAAGTGATCGAAATAATTTCATCCGGAGCAGCAGGCAACTGGTTTTTGGACAAACGTGGCGTAACTATGACGAACGGTACGTTTGTGCCCGGTTTTAAGCTGCACTTACACCATAAAGACTTAAAGATCTGCCAGGGAATGGCTAAGAAAATAGATTTTGCGATGCCATTGTCTGACATGACGGTAGCGCATTATGAGAAATTAATGGCGCAGGGGTTTGCTGATGAAGATATTTCGGCGTTGTATCGCTTAAAAAGCCAACCGAACAGATAGATATTGCAATTGCATGTTATTGCTTGTAAAATCACCGGCCATGTTGGCGATGGTACAGCGTTGTGTCTGCCGTCATAATAATTTATCAAGCACTGCTCTTGCAGTGCTTTTTTATTTAGAACCCTGAATTTGTAGAAAATGCCAGTAATTACCCTTCCTGATGGTTCTCAACGACCTTATGACACAGCTGTAACTGTGATGGATGTTGCGCGCTCCATTGGTAGCGGCTTGGCTAAAGCTACCTTGGCGGGCAGGGTTAATGGAAAACTGGTTGATGCCAGCACGGTGATTGAACACGATGCCAGCCTGCAAATAGTTACGGCAAAGGATGAAGACGGCGTGGATGTCATTCGCCACTCAACCGCCCATTTAATGGCGCAGGCGGTTAAACAACTGTTTCCTGATGCACAAGTGACTATTGGCCCCGTGATTGAAAATGGCTTTTATTACGATTTTTCTTGCCACAGGCCATTTACACCGGAAGATCTGGTGACCATTGAAGAGAAAATGCAGCAGTTGGCTTCGGAAGATTTGGTTATCAAGCGTTCAGTCATGTCCAGAAATGAGGCGGTAGCGTTTTTTAGGGCGCAGGGTGAAGCTTACAAAGCTGAAATTATCGAATCCATCCCTGCCGACCAAGACTTGTCTGTGTATGAGCAAGGTGGTTTTACGGATTTGTGCCGTGGCCCGCATGTGCCTAGCACAGGTAAATTAACCGCGTTCAAGTTGATGAAAATAGCCGGCGCTTATTGGCGCGGCAATTCTGACAATGAAATGCTGCAACGCATTTACGGTACTGCCTGGGGCGACAAGAAAGATTTACAGGCTTATTTGCACCGGCTTGAAGAAGCTGAAAAACGCGACCATCGCAAGCTGGGCAAAACCCTGGATTTGTTCCATAGCCAGGAAGAAGCGCCGGGTATGGTGTTTTGGCACGAAAAAGGCTGGCTTATTTATCAGCAAGTCGAACAATATATCCGCGACAAATTGCGCGTTAATGGTTACGGCGAAGTAAAAACCCCGCAGTTGGTGGATCGTTCCCTTTGGGAAAAATCAGGACACTGGGATAAGTTTGGCAATATGATTTTCACCACGCACTCCGAGCATCGTGATTATGCCATCAAGCCCATGAACTGCCCGTGCCACGTACAGATTTACAACCAAGGCTTAAGAAGTTACCGCGATTTGCCGATTCGTCTGGCAGAGTTTGGCTCTTGCCACCGTAACGAGCCGTCTGGTACCTTGCACGGCCTGATGCGGGTTCGCAACTTTGTTCAGGATGATGCCCATATTTTCTGCACTGAATCACAAATTCAGGATGAGGTATCTGCTTTCATTGACATGTTGTTTGATGTGTACAAAGATTTTGGTTTTGAAGAAGTCATTATCAAACTATCGACGCGCCCTGAAAATCGCGTCGGTGATGATGCTGTTTGGGATAAAGCCGAAAGCGCTTTGGAATTGGCGCTCAACAACAAAAACTTGAAGTGGGATTTGCAGCCGGGTGAAGGCGCATTCTACGGCCCTAAAATTGAATTCTCGCTGAAAGACTGTATAGGCCGCGTTTGGCAGTGTGGTACGATACAGGTCGATTTTTCCATGCCAGCGCGTTTAGGTGCCAGCTATATTGCTGAAGACAGTTCGCGGCAAATACCGGTTATGTTGCATAGGGCTATACTTGGCTCGTTGGAGCGCTTTATCGGTATATTGATTGAACAACACGCCGGCACTTTCCCGGTTTGGTTATCGCCTGTGCAAGCCGTGGTGCTCAATATTGCTGATCGCCATGCCGGCTACGCGGCACAAGTTTACAAAGCGCTAGAGCGACAAGACATACGGGTAAAAATAGACTTGAGAAATGAAAAAATCGGGTTTAAAATCCGCGAGCATTCTATGCAGCGCGTACCGTATCTGCTGATTGTGGGTGATAAAGAATTGGAAAACAACACGATTACAGTGCGTACGCAAAAAGGTGATGATTTAGGCAGTCTGACAATAGCTGAGCACGCCGAAAGGTTAAAACAAGACATTGCAGATAGAAAATAAAATAAAATTTGGAGGATTAGGATATCGCTGCTAAAAAAGATGAAACGCGCCTGAATGACGCAATCACCGCAAGACGGGTGAGAGTGACAGGTGTTGACGGTGAGGCATTGGGAATAATCTCGATAGATGAAGCTAGACAACTTGCCTATGCTGCAGACTTGGATTTAGTAGAAATATCGCCAAACGCGGATCCTCCTGTTTGTAAGATAATGAATTATGGCAAATTTCAGTTCGAACAAAATAAGAAACTGGCAATTGCCAAAAAGAAGCAAAAACAAATACAGGTTAAGGAAATTAAGTTCCGGCCTGGCACAGATGAGGGCGATTTCCAGGTTAAACTAAAAAGCTTAACCAAGTTTTTGAATGATGGCGACAAAACCAAGATCACTGTGCGCTACCGTGGCCGGGAAATGGCGCATCGTGAAATTGGCATGGATGTCCTCAAACGCTTGGAAAAAGAACTGGAAGCCATTGCAATTGTTGAGCAGTTTCCCAAAATGGAAGGCCGCCAGATGGTTATGGTGATGGCCCCAAAAAAGAAAAAGTAATTTAGAGATCGTCGAGGGACATCTCTGAACTGGCAGATCAGGATAATCTGTCAAACGTGCCTGTTCTGGCGCGTTAAAAATTCTACAGGGCCATGCATTTTGCCTTGTTGGGTTTATTCTCAAGGATTCGGTATATTTTAATTTAGTGGAGCAAACAAATGCCAAAAATCAAAACCAACCGTGGCGCTGCCAAACGCTTTAAGCGTACTGGCAACGGCGGTTTTAAATGCGCTCACTCGCATAAGCGTCATATTCTGACCAAAAAGTCGACCAAACGTAAAAGACAGTTACGCTCGCCCGCATCAATTCATCCATCCGACGTGCGCATGGCTGCACGTATGATGCCTTACAGTTGAGTGATTAACGATGCCTAGAGTAAAACGTGGTGTAACAGCCAGAGCAAGACACAAGAAAATTTTAAAACAAGCCAAAGGCTATTACGGTGCACGCAGTCGCGTCTATCGCGTTGCCAAGCAAGCTGTCATTAAGGCCGGACAGTATGCATACCGCGATCGCAAACAGAAAAAGCGTCAATTCCGGGCCTTGTGGATTGTCCGTATTAATGCTGCTGCGCGGATGTTTGGCATATCTTACAGCCGCATGATCAATGGGCTGACCAAAGCCAATGTGGCGATTGACCGTAAAGTACTGGCCGATATTGCCGTGCGTGATATTGATGCTTTTGGTAAGATAGCCGAAATTGCGAAGGCAAACCAAAGCAAGCCTTAAAAATACGATTGCTCTTATCTGAGTAATCTCTTGATTGCCCATCTTCTTTCTATTGAAGAAGATGGGATTTAGGGGCATGAGCCCTTTTCTTTTTATCTCGAAATATAGCGAGCTAAACCCGTGTCCGTTTCCCCAGAAGAAATTCTTTCACAGGCATTACAAGAGCTTACCGGCATAAAAGATCTTGATCAACTTGATCAGGTACGGGTGCATTATCTTGGTAAAAAAGGTTTGCTCACCCTACAGATGAAGGAACTGGGTAGCCTTGAGCCTGAACAAAGACGCGCTATTGGGCAAGTCATCAACCAAGCTAAAGACCAGCTACAAGCACAGCTGGAAACGCAAAAAGAGGTTTTGCAACAAGCAGCCTTGGCAGCGCGTTTAGTCAGTGAACGTATTGATGTGACTTTGCCAGGCAGGGGACAAACCGTAGCCGGGTTGCATCCCATTACTACAACGCTAAACAGGATCAACAAGATTTTTGCCAGCGTTGGTTTTGAGGTAGTGGAAGGCCCTGAAATCGAGGATGATTATCATAATTTCGAGGCTTTAAATATTCCGGCACATCATCCTGCCAGGGCGATGCATGACACTTTCTATTTCGATGCCCATACCGTATTACGTACCCACACCTCGCCAGTGCAGATTCGGGTGATGGAATCCCAAACGCCGCCGTTGAAAGTGATTGCGCCAGGGCGTGTCTATCGCTGTGATTCCGATATTACCCATACGCCGATGTTCCACCAAGTGGAAGGCTTTCTGGTGGATACCGATGTCAGTTTTGCCGATTTAAAAGGCGTAGTGTATGAATTCTTGCGTGCCTTCTTTGAAAAAGACATCCAGGTACGTTTTAGGCCGTCTTATTTCCCGTTTACCGAGCCTTCCGCTGAAGTCGATATTGAATGCGTGATGTGCGGCGGCGAAGGTTGCCGCGTGTGCAGCCAGACCGGTTGGCTGGAAGTGATGGGTTGCGGCATGATTCATCCTGAAGTGTTTAAGGCCGTTAATATCGACGACGAACAATATACCGGCTTTGCTTTTGGCATGGGTGTGGAACGTTTGGCCATGTTGCGCTATGGCATCAACGATTTGCGGTTGTTTTTTGAAAACGACCTGAAATTTTTAGAACAATTTAATTAAGCTGCCAACAGGAATTCTGACGTTATGCAAATCAGTGAAGCTTGGTTAAGAGAGTATGGTGGTCATCCAGCGGTTGGTACGAAAAAACTAGTCGCGCAATTAACAATGGCAGGACTCGAAGTCGATTCGGTAGTTCCAGTTGCCGCCGATTTTAGTGGTGTTGTGATCGGCAAAGTATTGTCTTTAGAGCAACATCCTGATGCCGATCGTTTACGGGTATGTCAAGTGGCTGTTGATGCTTGTTCTCATGTTATTGGTTGTTCAGATAATCATCCCGATGCCGACCGAATTCTTGCCGGTCAAGATATGGGTGAGGATATCGTATTACAGATTGTGTGCGGTGCTAGTAATGTACGCGTGGGTCTAAAAGTTCCAGTGGCATTGATTGGTGCGGTTTTACCAGGCGATTTTAAAATTAAAAAATCCAAATTGCGCGGTCAAGAATCGTTCGGTATGCTGTGTTCTGCTAAAGAGTTGGGTATTTCCACTACAGCGGAAGGCTTACTGGAACTGCCGGATGATGCGTCGGTTGGTAGAGATATCCGTGATTATTTAGGTCTTGCTGATAATATCATTGAGGTCAGTTTAACCCCAAACCGAGCAGATTGCTTAAGCGTTGAAGGGTTGGGGCGTGAGATTGCCATACTCAACAAAACGAATTGGTCAATCCCTTACTTGAATGAGCCTGTCCATACAAATAGCCAAATGGACTGGTCAATCACTCAGGTTGAGCCAGTCAACGTACAACATCAAGATGTATTGCCGGTCGTTGTTGCTGTGCCTGAAGCCTGTCCACGTTATTTGGGACGATTAATTAAAAATGTTAATCCCAACGCCGAAACGCCGTTATGGATGCAGGAGCGCTTACGTCGTTCTGGTCTGAGAAGTTTGGGGCCATTAGTGGATGTCACCAATTATGTATTGATCGAGTTGGGACAGCCTTTACATGCGTTTGATGCCGATAAGCTCAATGGCAAGATTACTGTTCGCTATGCGCAGATAGATGAGGCATTAACGTTATTGAACGGTCAAGAGATAAAACTTGATGCAGAAACCGTGGTTATTGCTGATGACATACGGGCGCTGGCCGTTGCCGGTGTGATGGGCGGCAATGACTCAGCTGTCAGTGATGCTACGCAAAACATTTTCCTGGAATGTGCATTTTTTGCGCCGTTACAGTTGGCCGGTAAAGCGCGGCGCTACGGCTTGCATACCGATTCATCACACCGTTTTGAGCGTGGTGTGGACGCAACCTTGCAGGCACGAGCCATTGAGCGAGCGACGCAACTGATTGTTGCCATTGCGGGCGGCAGCACAGGGCCAATCACTGAGGTAACGACTGAAAAGTATTTGCCGGCACGTCCTAGCTTGTTTCTAAGAAAACAACGCCTGCAGAAAATATTACGTAGCAGTTTTAAAGGCGAAGAAATTGTCGATATATTCCAGCGCTTGGGTATGGCCGTAAGCGCAGAAACTGATGGGTGGCATGTTACGCCGCCGGGTTTTCGTTTTGATATTGCCATTGAAGCCGACTTGATCGAAGAAATCGCACGCATCTACGGTTATAACAACCTGCCGAGCAGCAGCTTGTTGATGCGCTCCAAACTGGGGTTGGCGACAGAAACGGTATTGGATTTAAACCGTGTTAAATATTTGTTGGTTGACCGCGGCTACCAGGAAGCGATTACCTACAGCTTTGTCGATGAGGACATACAACGCGCTGTCGCACCGGATGCTATTTGCATACGCTTGCAAAATCCGATTTCATCGGAATTATCGGTAATGCGTACTACCCTTTGGTGTGGTTTGCTAAAAGCAGCGTTGTACAATACTAACCGTCAGCAAAGCCGGGTGCGGTTGTTTGAAACCGGTCTGCGTTTTGTCAATGCGTCAGGACAGACCCAACAGCAAAAAATGTTGGCGGGCTTAATCTTAGGCAGTGCCACTACTGAACAATGGGGTGAAAAATCCCGCAAAGTCGATTTTTTTGATATTAAAGCGGATGTAGAAGCCATTTTTGCATTGGCAGGTTGTGCGGTGCAATTTGTTCCGGCACAACATCCTGCGTTACATCCTGGACAAACAGCTGAAATTTTATCGGCGCAAGGTGATAAAATAGGTTTGTTAGGTATGCTGCATCCTCAACAAGAAAAACAGTTGGGTTTTGATACCCAAGTGTTTTTGTTTGAATTGGATCAGGAACTTATCCTCAAAAAACACCCTCTTAAATTTAAGTCTTTATCAAAATACCCTTCTGTACGTCGTGACCTGGCGTTAATTGTCAAAGAAGACGTAGCTATTGCTGCATTGATCGATTGCATTAAGAGTTGTAATGAAGAAAGCCTGCAAGACGTGGTGGTTTTTGATATTTACCGTGGTAAAGGTGTAGACGAGGGCAGTAAAAGCGTTGCATTGAGCTTAATCATGCAAAATAATTCACAAACACTAACAGACTCTGAAATAGATGCTATATTTAACAGAGTGTTAGAAACATTGACCAATAAATTAAGTGCAAAACTGAGGGATTGATTTCATGGCATTAACAAAAGCAGATTTTGCCGAGAAGCTGTTTGATGAACTGGGTCTAAACAAGCGTGAAGCGAAAGACATGGTGGAGCTGTTTTTCGAAGAAATCAAAGGTTCTTTGGAACATGGTGAACAAGTAAAATTATCTGGCTTTGGCAAATTTGAACTTCGTGACAAAAATAGCCGTCCTGGCCGTAACCCGAAAACGGGAGAAGAAATACCTATTACTGCGCGACGTGTGGTAACATTTAGGTCAGGTCAAAAACTTAAAGCCCGAGTAGAAGCTTATGCTGGAGCCGAGTAACAATAACGAACTGCCGGTTATACCTGCAAAACGGTATTTCACAATCGGTGAAGTCAGCGAATTGTGCGGTGTTAAACCGCACGTGCTGCGTTATTGGGAACAGGAATTTATAGAGCTTAGTCCGGTGAAACGGCGCGGTAACCGTCGATATTATCAAAGACATGATGTTTTGATGATCCGTCAAATACGGTCGTTGCTCTATGAGCAAGGCTACACAATTGGTGGTGCCAAAGCGCATTTAACCAACGATGACGCTAAAGAAGATTCAGCGCGCAGTAAAAAGTTGATTCATCAAATGATCAGCGGTCTGGAAGATGTTTTAGTTTTACTCAGGTAGTTTTTAAGCCATCTTAGGGTAAGCTATAGTATAATAAACAATTATATTATTTATTTAAAACCTTCATTCCGTAATCGTTTCACCCTATTCATATCAAAACTGTCGGGGCGTAGCGCAGCTTGGTAGCGCACTTGTCTGGGGGACAAGGGGTCGTAGGTTCAAATCCTATCGTCCCGACCAATTGAATCAATAGCTTGCAAAATCCTATTTTTTGTAAAAGTATAAAATTGTAGTTTCGGGGTACTACTTGAAAACTATTGCTGACTTTCTCGAACTCCAAACCACCGGCAATCTCTGCTGAACAACAATCCAAAGACTGCCTAATTGCTTGTCTGAATTTAGGCGAAAAAAATATAGTGTTACAATGTCACTAGGTGATGCCATCATAGCTGCAACCGCCTTGGTTCATTGCTTGACACTGGTTACCCAAAATACGAGGATTTTGTCTGGATTGATAATTTCTGATTGTACCGATTGTACCGGATTATGGGGTTACGCGATTCCATTTTAGTTATCATAAAAATCAAATGGTTATAATCTCATGGCTCTACAAATATGGCCATATTTCCCT
>SBAV01000240.1 GCA_005239965.1 Methylobacter tundripaludum | reverse complement strand
GTCTTCGGGGGGTACCTGATCCGAGAACTTGGTGTTGCCGCGATCATCCGTCCAGCGATACATGTTTTTTGCGAGCCCCCCCTGACTGCCGAAAATACAGCAGATGCAGGTGAAAAATACAGACGCCCGTATGGTGCTATTTGACATAAGTTAAATATTTTTCATCTACTTGATGTGGATTATAATAATAAATATAGCAGATAGAAAACCTTAATGCGTTTTCTGATAATTTTCATTGTACAAAAAAAATGTAAAATGATTACAATTAATTGTTGGCTTTTTGCGCAATACACCTTGCTAGACCAGTACGACATGGCGTAAACGGGATAACGCCATGTCGTGACCGAAGCAGTTTAACCAATTAAATTGGCCAGCTCGTGTAAGGGGGGCAGAATGACCATTTTAGTGAGTTGCAGCAACATTAATGCCACCAGCGGCGACAAATCCACACCTGCCAAATCGGGGATAAATCGGCGGCAAGTGTCAAGCAAGGGTTCTGTCAGGCTGTACAGAATTGACGATGCAGCACGAAAGCCGCCCAGATCAAACCAACTCAACAGCGCCCTGGCAAACACTGCGAACACATAGACATTAAGGAGCAAGGAAATCAATTCGGCAATTGACAGCAGGGTTAATTCACCGATACTGCGCATTACACCTGAGAGCATTAATATCGAAAAATCGGAAAGCATTTGTAAGCCCAGCAACAACACCAGCGACGAGGTATCTATTTTGCCAACGGGCGGTACAAAGCGGCGCAATAATCTTAACGGCGGATGCGTGATTTTGACCAAAAATTGTGAGATGGGATTATAAAATTCGGCACCACACCATTGCAGTAAAAAGCGCAGCAACACTGCCAGAATATACAACGACAATACCGTATCGATGATAAAAATCATGGGATTGGTGACATAAGACGTATTCATTAACTGTTCTCCGATTGTTTGGACATTTCAACAGACCGATCTCTTGCAGCGTGGAGGGCGCGAGCCACTAAGCCTGAAAATCCGCCCTGTTCGAATGTTTCGATGGCGCGTTGCGTAGTGCCGCCTGGCGATGTGACGCGTTTTCGCAATTGTTCCGGTGATTCTGAAGATTCCAGCGCAATTTTGGCAGCGCCCAGCGCCGTCTGTTGTACCAGTAACCTGGCGGTAGTTTCAGTTAAGCCTAAGTCTACCGCAACTTTTTCCATGGCTTCCATGAGCAAAAAATAATAGGCAGGGCCACTTCCGGAAACGGCGGTAACAGCATCCAGTTCGCTTTCTTCGTCAACCCACAGGGTGATGCCTACCGAACGCAAAATACTTTCGGCTAAATCACGTTGTTCATTGGAAACCTGGATATTGGCATGTAAAGCAGTTGCGCCTGTTCGTACCAGCGCCGGTGTATTGGGCATACAGCGCACAATTGCTGTATTGGCCCCTAACCATAGACTGAGACTTTTTTGGGTAATTCCTGCGGCAATGGAAACCACGAGCAGATTTTTTTGCTGGATGCGGTATGCGGCAGCCGTTGCCACAGTCTTCAGGACTTGCGGCTTAACGGCAAGCACCACAACATCAGCTACATTCAATACGGCTTCATTGTCGCTTGTGGTATTGACAGATAAATTGGCGGCAAGCGAAGCCAACGTATCCGGATTGATGTCCGATACCCAGATGTGTTCGGCAGGATGGCCACTGGCGATCAAGCCACTGATTAAGCTGGCAGCCATATTGCCGCCGCCGATAAAACCTATTTTTTGTGTGTGCATGATGAGTGTGTCTCTGTAAGGTGTTAAATCATTTTAACCTAAATAGGGCTTTTGCCGTAAATCACAAGGCTTTTCCTATAAAATGCTGTTTTGTAACCACCGGATAATAACCAGGGCTTATGATTGAAACCCTTTATATTGAAGAAGCTATCGTACAGCACCCGCGTGTTCTTGAAATTATCGCCCGCTTTCCTCAAGCAAGAATCATCCACTGTGGCCGTTACGGCGAAGTGTTTAATCCCAAGGCGCAGAATTTTCGCCTGCAAAAACAGCGACCGGCGTTAATACTGGCCGAAAAATACAGGCACTTTGCTTTGCCGATCCCCGAAGGCTATGGCATGGGCGCAAGCAAAAATTATTATTTTTCGCACATGCTCAACTGTTTATACGATTGCCGGTATTGTTTTTTGCAAGGCATGTACCAGTCGGCACATTATGTGCTGTTTGTGAATTATGAAGATTTCCAACAGGAAATACGGCAATTGTGCCAGGCTCATCCGGCTGAACAAGTGCATTTTTTCTCCGGCTACGATTGTGACAGCCTGGCCTTGGAACCGGTAACCGGCTTTGCCGGGCATTTTTTGCCGTTTTTTGCGCAAGTTCCTAATGCCTGGTTGGAATTAAGGACAAAAAGCACCCAAATCAGAAGCTTATTAAGCCGCGAGCCAGTGCCTCGCTGTGTTGTTGCATTCAGCCTTAGCCCTGACGATATTGCCCAAAAAGTGGAACATAAAGCCCCGCCTTTGCAACGTCGTCTTGATGCCATGCTTAAATTACAACAACACGGCTGGCAATTAGGCTTGCGTTTCGACCCGGTCATTTACCACGCGGGCTATCAACAGCAGTACCAAGAGTTATTTGAACAGGTTTTTGCGCTGCTCGATGCCAATCGCATCCATTCTGTCAGTTTGGGCGTATTCAGGTTACCGGAGAAACATTTCAAAAAAATACATCATCTGTACCCGGATGAAAAACTGTTCGCAGGCCCATTAGCTAATCGGCAAGGCAAAATGTCCTATCATCAAGCCATTGAACAAGAAATGTTAGATTTCTGCACCCAGCAATTACTCAGCTACATTCCACAACATAAGTTTTTCCCATGCGCTTCGTAAAACGCACGGTACTGGTCACCGGTGCCGGTTCCGGTATAGGCAGAGCCATCGCCAGATTGTTGTTGCAACAAGGCCATCAGGTGATTGGCACTTCCAGGGATTGCCGCAAATTCACCACGCACCTGGCTAATTTTACGCCCATGCAGCTTGATCTTGGCCAACTTGAGTTGTTACCCGAAAAGATACGTGCGCTAGAACAGCAATTTCCTGCTCTGGATACGGTGATTTTTAATGCCGGTGCCGGGCAATTTGGCTCGCTGGAAGAATTTTCCTATCCGCAAATTGAAAGCTTGATGACAATCAACTTCACCAGCCAGGTGTTTTTAACCAAAGCCTTGCTGCCAGCATTCAAGCGCAAAGGCTTTGGCGATTTGATTTATATCGGCTCGGAAGCCGCACTAAAAGGCAGCCGTAAAGGCACTGTGTATTGTGCCAGCAAATTTGCTTTGCGCGGTTTTACCCAGGCATTAAGGGAAGAATGCAGTAAAAACAATGTGCGGGTATGTTTAATTAATCCCGGCATGGTGAAAACCCCGTTTTTTGAGCAACTGTCGTTTGAGCCGGGTGATGATAACAGTCATTATCTATTGCCTGAAGATGTGGCCGACGTGGTAAGCATGGTCTTGGCGACCCGCAAGCATTCGGTGATCGATGAAATCAACCTCAATCCTCTAAATAAAGTCATCAAGTTTAAAAAAACCCGATAAGAACTGTTTGGGTTTTCTCGACAACCTGTATTGTCAAGGTAATTTTTCATAGAACAATTGACAATAATCTGTTATTTACTTGAACTGAACAATTGGCTTGTTAACGCCAGGTCGTTGTATTTTTTCAGGTAATAGGAGAACAGATATGGCTACGCCAGATGATTACGCCAACAACACATCAACCACCGGTAAATTGGTTGTTCCTGCTGAAGGATCGGCATCCATTACGGGTTCTATCGAAACCAAAGGTGATCACGACTGGTTTTCTGTCGTATTAACAGCCGGTAAGTATTATTTTTTTTCAGTTGCGAGTAGTAGCCCTAGTGATATAGATCTGTCTATTCTTAATGCGGCCGGTGGACACCTGAGTGGGTCTAATTACTTTACGCCTGAAAAGTCAGGGACGTATTACTTAGATATTAGTGAACTAAATAGTGAAGTGGCGGGGAGGGCTTATACACTTAGCGCAAGGGAACTAAAGGATGATTATGGTGATAATCCAGAAAACGCCCATAAAATTACGCTTACTTCGGGTCAAGTTTTATCCATCAATGGTCTTTGCGAAGGAAGAGCTGATGAAGATTGGTTTAAGATTGATTTCGTAGCCGGCAAACAGTACAAGATTGCGATGGATGTCAACTCTTCTTTTGGTGTCCCATCATCATGGGGAGGGATCAGCCTAAAAGATGCTGCTGGTAATTATGTTGTGGATTTTGGCAATGAAAATGTGTTTTTTTTCAACCCCTCTTCCATGGCCACTTACTATGCAGTTGTCGATGGCGCATTCCCAGGGGATATTTATACGCTAGATATCACGGAAAGAGAGCAACAGGATGATTACGGTGCCGATAAACTAACGGCCGGAACATTGGCTATGCCCAGTGAACGGGTTGGCAGTATTGAAACAAAAGGGGATCACGATTGGTTTAAGGTGTCTTTGATAGCCGGGACACCTTATCGTTTTTCTTATGATTCTGAGAATCGCCAGTTATTAAATCCTACTTTTTCCCTGTATAACGTTTCAGGCGGAAAAGAAATAGTGCAGGAAGGATTCCATTCCACGGATTACACACCGGTTCATTCAGGTGTCTACTACCTGGATGTATCCACTTATTTTGAGGGGCGCACCGGCGACTATAAGTTAATCGTAGGCCCGATACCCGATGACTATCCTGATCATATTTCAGCCATCAAACCTGTACTTGTTAGCGATGCCGCTACAATACCCAGAGAAAAAGATTATGCTGATGATCACGACTGGATCCCTGTTCAGTTATCGGCGGGAAAAAGCTATGCCATTCATGGTTTGTATAGTGCAGAGGAATTTTTTCATGATTCAAGTATGCTTGATATTCTCGTTCAGGAGACTTTCATGTCCTTGCGAGATAGCAAAGGACAATTGATAACCCATTTGGACAGTCATGGGCGTGATTTTGCCTTTTCAATTCCCACTTCAGGGGTCTATTATCTGGATGTTTCGGGGGCAGCGCCTTATCCTGGCACAATTGATATAGCATCTTATCAAGATGATTATGCTGATAATACCGGCAGCCAAGGTCAACTGACTTCGCCGGATAAGCAAGCGGTATCGGTCAATGGCAGTATTGAGGCCAATGGCGATCACGATTGGTTTGAAGTGCCTTTAACCGCTGGCAAGCAGTATCTTTTTTCCGCCCAGCCAGCTCAAAGCCCGCAAGGGGGTTTAGAATTTCCGGTGATTCATCTCTATGATGCTAACAGTAAGGCACTGTCTACCGCAGCGGGAGCCGGGCAGATTTCCTTTACCGCCCCGTTGTCAGGCACCTACTATCTGGATGTGGCCAGTGCTGTGGATCGCGTGACTATAACCCCTCATGATGTCCTAGATGATGGCCTAACTGTTGTTCCTAAAGACCTGGTAACGCCTGATGCTTCCAAATATAGGGGAGCCTATACATTAACGGCGGCGCAAAAAGATGATGATTACGGCAATACCCTATCGACGGCTGGGAAGTTTAATTTGGGGAGTATCGGCGGCATTTTCAATTCAGTTGCAGGAAATATTGAGACGAAAGGCGATCATGATTGGGTGACGGTTACCTTACTTGCCGGTAAAACCTATCATTTTGAAATTGATGGAGCCGCTTCGAAACCGACCGCCGGTAAACTAACCACGCCGGTGCTGGCTTTATACGATGCCAAAGGCGCGTTGATCGATAAAGGCGCGGAGAGCGCTGATTACAGATTTGGCATAGAGTATATGCCCACACATTCCGGGAATTTTTACCTGAATGTCGGGGATATTAAAAACAACGCGACCGGCCACTATACCCTGAACGCAGTAAGTTACAGCGACAATCATCCTGGCCATCCCGGTCAGATAGCAAACATCAAGCCATTAGAACCTGGCAGCACCCTATCCGGTGGCATAGCACTTGCCATAGATCATGATTGGTTTCCTGTTAAATTAGTGGCGGGTACCGGTTATTACTTTTATGAAACGCCATCACTGGATGTTGGACCGCACGGGCTTTACAATTCCGTCATATCCTTGCGTGATTCTGTGGGCCACATCCTTCCAGACCTTCAGCCAAACCAAGAAAGTTTTATCGCCTCCAAATCGGGTATTTATTATTTAGATGTGGGTACTTCGGCCAATCCGAACGAGGCGTTTCTTAACAGTGCTTACGACATAAAATTCAGTAGCTATAAAGTTAATGATGATTATCCTGATAACCGATTGACAACCGGTAAGCTTGTTTTATCTTCGGATAACCTGCATTCAGTTACCGGCATTTGGTCTCAAACAATCTTAACTGGTCCGTATTTTGATGGGTGGGAGGATGCCGACTGGTTTAAAGTTTCTTTGCATGCCGGCCAACGGTACACGATTGCACTGACAACCAATCACGGTACGTTTGTAGTTAACAACAACTTATCTATATTGGATGCTTCGGGGAAAGCTGTTAAGCCTGTGGCATCTTCCGATGATAGCGTTTCATTTATTGCCCCGCGCACAGGTTCTTATTATCTAAACGCTCATATAGACTATGGCTTCTCTTTTGATAAAAGCATTCCATACACGTTAATGGGGCAACAAGGCGTGCCTATTGGAACGGCTCATCATGATGTGTTGAAAGGGGGTTTTGGGTCGGATCTTTTGTATGGCCGGGGCGGCAATGACACCTTAAACGGCGGTTTTGGCAATGATATTTTAAACGGTGGTACTGGCAAGGATGTCATGGTCGGCGGCTTTGGCAATGACACGTATTACGTTGATGATAAAGGTGATAGCGTTAAAGAGACTTTTTTCAGTCTTTTCGACAAGGCTGATACTGTTTACAGTACAGTCAGTTACTCGTTGCCAGACAATGTTGAAAATCTCACTTTAGCCTCTCATAATTTTGGATCAGTATTAGGCAGAGGTAATCAACTTAACAATACCTTGATAGGACAATCGACATTATCGGGAGGCAACGAAATATTAAGGGGTGGAGCGGGTAACGATACCCTGGACAGTAAACAGGGCAACAAGCTGGCATACCTTTACGGTGAGGCAGATAACGATAGATTGATTGGCAATGGTCACCTTTTGGGCGGCACAGGTAAGGATACTTATGAACTTAAAGGCCATAACAATACAGTCAGTATTGCACGGGGAGACAGCTTGCCGTCTAATTTTGATGTCGTCAAAGGCTTCTCTTTGGCACAGGTTCCCGCTAAAGCTAACCGCCTGGATCTAAACAGCACGCATATTGCGCAGGATGTCGCCACGGTTAACGGCAAAGATGTAGACGCAATCCACAGCCACCACATCAGTAAAGGAATAATCAGTTTTGATGACCTCAACGCCTACACAACACCGTTAGCAATCACTGCTGACAAAATCACCGATGCCATTAAATACCTGCAAACCAATATCACCAAACCTGGCGATACCGTAGCGTTTATTGCAGGTCAAAATACCTATGTGTTTCAGGATGGCGGTTCAATTGATACGTTAGTGCAGTTGGTGGGTGTTACCGCTGACGGTATCCATAATACGGCGGTTACAGGTAGTATTTATTTAGTTTAACCCAATCGCTTATTTGCGTTTTTTTATATGAAAATTTGATCTATTAATAGCAGGTTATTAGTTTTTTCACGATAAAAGGAGAACAGATATGGCCACGCAAGATGATTACACTGCAAACACATCAACCACAGGTAAATTGGTTATTCCTGCTACAGGATCGGCATCCATTACGGGTTCTATCGAAACCAAAGGCGATCACGACTGGTTTAAGGTATCTTTGGTTGCGGGTACACCGTATTATTTTTCTTATAATTCCGATAAGACAACATTAGTCCTCCCTACTTTTTCTTTGTATAACGCATCAGGAAAAATGCTAGTACCGTCATCCACGTATGATATGTTTTACAGGCCTACTCACTCAGGGGATTATTATCTGGATATGGCGGGTTGGGACAAAGATTACACTGGGAACTATGCCATCAGCGCAGGTGTTGTGCCAGATGATTATCCTGATCACATTTCAAATCTAAAACCTGTGGTTGTTGGTGATGCCGCCACAATACCCTGGAGTAAAGATTATCCCGATGATCATGACTGGATTCCTGTTCAGTTAACGGCGGGAAAAAGCTATGCCATTCATGGGTTGTACGGAAATGAAATAGTCTCCGTGGAGCCTGACTTTGATTGGTATGTCCTTAATGGCTATGAAGCCTTCTTATCTTTGCGGGATAACAAAGGTCAGTTGACACCCAACTTGGCTAGTCACGGCAATGATTTTACCTTTTCAGTTTCCACTTCAGGTATTTATTATCTGGAGGGTTATTTGAATCTTTGGAAAGACTCGGCTGATTTTTCTGGACCTCATGATATAGAGAGTGCTATTAGCATAGTCACTTATAAAGATGATTATGCCGGCAATATCACCAGCCAAGGCCAGCTGATTTTGCCGGATAAGTTACCGGTATCGGTCAAGGGCAGTATTGAAGTCAATGGCGATCACGATTGGTTTAAAATACCCTTAACGGCTAGTAAGCAGTATGTTTTTTCCGTCCAGTCAACTAAAGGCCCACAAGGGAATTTAGAGTTTCCTGTGCTTCATTTGTACGATGAAAGCGGTAAAGTACTATCACAGGCGCAGCAAATTTCATTTAAAGCCGCATCTTCAGGGAATTATTACCTGGATGTGGCAAGTAATGTGAACCTTATTGATCTATTTCCCCACAGCGTTCCTGAAGATAAATATAGAGGGGCTTACACATTAACTGCGGTGCAAAAAGACGATGACTATGGCAATAACCGCTTAACAGCTGGAACGATCGCTTTGAGTGATGTCGATGGCGCTTTAAATTCTGTACAAGGCAATATTGAGACCAAAGGCGATCATGACTGGCTAAAGGTTACCTTGCTTGCCGGTGCAACCTATCATTTTAGGATTAATGGCACGGCTTCGAAAGTCAATGCCGACCAATTAAACACGGCACAACTGGCATTATATGATGCCAAAGGTGTGCTGATTGACAAAGGCACTGAGATCGATGCTAGCACGTTCATCCTGGAGTATAAGCCTGTACGTTCAGGTGTTTTTTACCTGGATGCCAGTGACTTAAAAAACAGCACAACAGGCCACTATGCGCTAACTACAGTGCGATACAATGACGATCATCCTGGCCATCCCAGTCACATTACCGATAGCAAACCCTTAGAAGCTAACCAAATCTTTAGCGGTAACATAGAATATCCAGTCGATCACGACTGGGTTGCTGTTAAATTAACAGCCGGGACAGGTTATTACATTGCGGCGGGACAGGATCAAGATATATATCCACTCCCCATATACGTCCCTCACTTGTCTTTACGCAATGCTGCGGGACATATCATTTCCGATCTTCGGTCTATCGAAAGCTTTATCGCTCCCTATTCAGGTATTTTTTATTTAGACGCAGCATATTTTAGCGCCACAGCTTCGTATTACAGTCTGGCACTTGGCAGCTTTGCAGTTAACGATGATTATTCGGCTAGCCGTTTGACAACCGGGAAGCTAGTTTTGTCTTCGAGTAACTTCAATTCGGTAGGTGGCAGTTGGTCGCCAACAAGTGTGTCTGATGGGTATTATTATACGTTTGGTGGAGACGCGACGGGTGAAAAAGCGACACCATCCTTTTTGGCTTGGCAAGATTCAGACTGGTTTAAAGTTTCTTTACATGCCGGACAACGGTACACGGTTGCACTTATTATAAAAGACAAGAATGAGATACTAGTAAATAAAAGCGGCGTGTCTGTATTGGACGCTACCGGCAAAGTTGTTAAGCCTGTCGCGTTTTCTGATGATAGCATTTCGTTTGTTGCGCCACGTACAGGCACTTACTATCTAGATGCCCATATAGATCAATCCAACACTTTTAATAAGGATACCCTTTACACATTAATAGGACAGCAAGGTGTGCCGATAGGAACCGCTAAAAATGAGGTGATGACGGGGGGCGCTGGCGGCGATCTTCTTTATGGGCGCGGTGGCAATGATACGCTCAGTGGCGGCAAGGGCAATGATATTTTAAATGGAGGTACTGGCAAGGATGTTATGAGTGGCGGCGTGGGCAATGACATCTATTACGTGGATAACAAGGGCGATAGTGTTAAAGAAGCATCAGCCATTCCCACTGAGCGTGATATCGTTCTCAGTACCATCAGTTACACCCTGCCCGCCAATGTGGAATATCTTGTTTTAGATGCTGTTAGCTTCACTGGAGCTAGCGTCTTGGGTATTGGCAACCACCTTAACAATACTTTAGTAGGGCAATCGTTATTGCTGGGCGGCGGGAGCGAAATATTAAAAGGCGGAGCCGGTGATGATACCTTATCCTTCAAAAACTACGGGGGTCAAGAGAAGTATCTGTATGGTGAAGCCGGTAACGATAAGTTTAGCGGTTATGGTTATGACCATTTAATCGGCGGTACGGGAAAAGATACTTATGATATCAAGGGCAGTAATACAACGGTGATAATTGCTCGGAGTGATAGCTTGCCAACTGGTTTTGATGTCATCAAAGGTTTTTCCCTGGCACAGGTTCCCGCTAAAGCTAACCGCCTGGATCTAAACAGTACGCATATTACGCAGGATGTCGCCACGGTTAACGGCAAAGATGTAGGCACAATCCACAGCCACCACATCAGCAAAGGAATAATCAGTTTTGATGACCTCAACAAATACACCGCACAGTTGGCGATCACTGCTGACAAAATAGCCGATGCCATTAAATACCTGCAAGCCAATATCACCAAATCCGGCGATACCGTGGCGTTTGTCGCAGGACATGAAACTTACGTGTTCCAAGATGGCGGTTCGGTTGATACATTAGTACAATTGGTGGGCGTTGCGGCTGACGGTATCCATAATACGGCAGTAAAAGGCGCTATACTTTTGGTTTAACCCGGTCTAAAGCTGATCGGTTAACACCGAATTATTGGTTTTTCTAATGATAAAAGGAAAATAGGTATGGCTAAGCCAGATGATTACACTAACAAGACATTAACCCAAGGTAAATTAACTATTGCAGCAATGGCTACTTCGGCTTTTACTGCGGGTGATGATTATCCTGATACTGTCTCAACAATTAAACCTACGGTGGTTGGCGATGCCGTAAAGCTTAATTGGGTAAGTGATTATGTGGGTAATGGTGTGGTTGATCATGACTGGATTCCAGTGCAACTGGTGGCCGGTAAAAGCTATGCCATGCATGATTTATATGGTTTTTATTGGGGTGGTATCCAGCAGGATATTCTGTTTGAAGACCAAACCTTTGTCTCAGTACGGGATCAGACAGGGCAGCTGATACCGCATTTGGTGAGCCACGGTGGTGATTTTGTTTTCTCAATACCTACCTCAGGGCTTTATTATTTGGATGTTTCGGGCAGCGATCCAAGTTCTACACTGATTGCTCCTAATTTTGTAAGCACTTTTAAAGATGATTATGTTAATAACACTGCTACCCAAGGGCATCTGGTATTAGCCGGTGAAAAAACCGTACAAATTAAAGGCACTATTGATGTCCTCGGCGATCACGACTGGTTTAAGGTATTTATCCCAGCTGGCAAGCAGTACCTATTATCTGTTGAGGCAGCGGGGGGATTATTATCATCAGCTATCCGACTCTATGATGCTAATAATAAGCCGGTATTGGCAGATGATAATCTCAAGCAAATTTCCTTTACCGCAACAACTTCAGGTAATTTCTATATTGATGTAGCAGGCGGTGGTACAGGTGGCTATACCTTAACCGCTGTACAAAAAGATGATGATTACGGTAACAGCCGGTTAAGCGCTGGCACATTTGCTGTCAATGGTGGTACGCTTGATCCGGCTATATTGCAAGGCCGTATTGAAGCCAAAGGTGATCATGACTGGTTGGCGGTTAAATTGGATGTGGGTAAGGTCTACCACCTTGATTTGTCTGGCGGCGAAGGCTCCAAGCCATTAAACAGCGCGTTATTGGCGTTATATGATGCTAAAGGTGTATTGATTGAAAAAGGCATTAGCGAGAAGGGTGGCTTATCGCATATAGATTTTACCCCTGTTCATAGTGGAACTTATTATCTTGACGCTGCGGCTAAAAACAGCATTGATACTGGCCGTTATACATTAACTGCAACGAGTGGTGTTGACGATTTCCCAGAGGGTATAGCAGGACTCAAGCCTGCAGAGCCAGGGTTTGGGCTGAATTTTCAGATGAATTTTGCGAATGATCACGACTGGCTGCCTATTAAGGTGGTGGCCGGTAATAGTTATTTATTAAGCATTTTTCTCGCTGACACTGCACCAGATCCCCATGATTTCTCATACAAATTGCGCGATTCCACTAGCACTGTCATTCCTCTTTCTAAGAAAATAGGTTTTTCTGGCGATACCGATAATTACCTGTTGTTTAAAGCGCCTAAGTCGGGGATTGTTTATCTTGATGTTGGCCGCGCAGCGTTTAACCCTTATGCTTCTAATTACCAGCTAACTGTTGTTGCTTTTAAAGATGACTATTCCGACAATCAGCAAACAACCGGTCAATTAGAACTTTCTTCCAAAGCCTTTCATGCCATTACTGGCGCTTGGACAACCGCTGGGCTGTTTGTAGATAACGATTGGATTAAGGTATCTTTACACGCTGGGCAAGCTTACACAGTGGCGTTAACTGCCGAACAGGGTGCATTTGCAGTCCAAAATAATCTGTCATTACTGGATGCCAGTGGCAAAATCGTTAAACCGGTAGCACTTTCAGAGGACAGTATTTCGTTTATTGCTGCGCGGTCAGGCACGTATTATCTCAGCCCTCATATAAGTGATGACCCAAGTAATAGCAGGTATGAGGGATATATACCCTATACCTTAATAGGACAGCAAGGTGTACCGATAGGAACTGCTAAAAATGAGGTAATGACGGGGGGCATAGGCGGCGATCTTCTTTACGGGCGCGGTGGCAATGATACCCTCAGTGGCGGCGCAGGCGGCGATATTTTAAACGGTGGTACAGGTAAAGATGTGATGAGCGGCGGGGTGGGAAATGATCGTTATTTTGTTGACAATGTAGGCGACATCGTTAAAGAAACCTCCAGCATCGCCACTGAGATAGATGTGGTGTTTAGCAGCGTCAGCTACACTTTGCCCGCTAATGTAGAATATCTTGTTTTAAATGCGCACGAAGCCCATTCTAAACCCATTTTGGGCGTGGGTAATACACTTAACAATACATTGATAGCGCAATCAGGTTTATTCTCTCAAATATTAAAAGGTGGTGCCGGTGACGATAAATTAATCAAGAAATCTTCTGGCAGTACGGTGTTTTTCGGCGATTCCGGTAATGATTTACTCACCGGTTCCGGTGATTTTATCGGCGGTACAGGTAAAGATACCTACGAAATTGAAGGGCCGGGCGATACTATAAAAATTGCCCAAGGCGATAGCTTACCGAATAATTTTGATGTTATTAAAGGTTTTTCTTTGCCCGAGCAGAGCGCACGGCAAGCAACCCATCTTGATTTAAATAGCAACCACATCGCAAAAGATGTCGCTAGCGTTAACGGCAAAGACACAGGCGCAATCCACAGCCACCACACCAGCAAAGGGCTAATCAGTTTTGATGACCTCAACAAATACACCGCACCGCTGGCGATCACTGCTGACAAAATAGCCGATGCCATCAAATACCTGCAAACCAATATCGCCAAACCCGGCGATACCGTAGCGTTTATCGCTGGGCATGATACTTACGTGTTCCAGGATGGCGGTTCGGTTGATACGCTAGTGCAGTTGGTGGGTATCACTGCTGAAAGCATCCATAATACGGCAGTTAAGGGTGCGATTTTTTTGGTTTAACAAACTTGTTTGCGGGTATTTTGTCTATAAAGCCAGCTTGTTAACAACAGAACGTTAGTGTTTTTCACGGGAAAAATAGGAAACAGTTATGGCCACGCAAGATGATTACAGTGCAGACACATCCACCACCGGTAAATTGGTTATACCTGTTCAGGGCGCTGTAGCCATTAACGGTTCTATCGAAACCAAAGGTGACCACGATTGGTTTAAGGTCACTTTGGAAATGGGTACGCGTTACATCTTTAAGCTGGCAAGCCCCAATGGCCTGTTAACTCTGCGTGATGCCGATGGCAACGTGCTTAATGGATCAAGTAATTTAACCCAAAGGCCCTTTGTTCCAGATCATACCGGAGTTTATTTCTTGGATGTGGGGATTACGACTGGCCAGACTATAGAAACATACAGGCTTGCCGCCTATATATTGCCTGGGGATGATTATCCTAGCCATATTCAAGATATTCCTCCTGTGGTTGTTGGTGATGCCGCAACAATAAACAGATTCGAAAATTTTTCTGGCGATCACGACTGGATCCCCGTGCAGTTATCGGCGGGTAAAAACTATGCCGTACAGGGTTTGTTTTATAAAGAGGCCATTGGCACCTCAACTCCTGGCCATGCACTTGATGCGGTTGATGTCATTTATGAGGCGTTCATATCCTTGCGCGACAGCCAAGGGCAACTGGTCCCCGATATGGCCAGCCATGGGCGTGACTTTACATTTTCAACACCCATTTCGGGAGTTTATTATTTGGATGTTTCCGGGGGTACCAAAGCAGCACTTAACATAGTGCCCTATCAAGACGATTATGCAGGCAATAGCACCACTCAAGGCCAAATGGCGTTACCCGATAAGCAGGTCGTATCGGTTAATGGCCATGTTGAAGCCAGTGGTGACCACGATTGGTTTAAAGTGCCGTTAACGGCAGGCAAACAAATCCTGTTTTCCGTTAAGCCTGCCAACGCTGCACAAGGTAGCCTGCAATTTCCGGTCATTCACCTTTACGATAGCACCGGCAAGGCGCTCGTAACAGGGGCTGATGCCGGGCAGATTTCATTCACGGCAAAGTCATCGGGCAACTATTATGTCGATGTCTCCGGATGGGTGGATCGTGTTAGCCCAGGCAATGTGGATAACAGCAAATACACTGGCACATATACCGTAACCGCAACACAAAAAGTCGATGATTACGGCAATGACCGATTAGCGGCTGGGCGCTTTGATTTTGGGGTTAGCGATGCAATTGTCACGGCTTTGGTGGGCAATATAGAAACCAAAGGCGATGATGATTGGCTGGCCGTTAAACTGCTTGCCGGGCGGTCGTATTTCTTTTCGCTGTCAGGTGCTGGCTCGGCTAAACCGGTGGCAGGCCAGTTAAATACCGTTGCCTTGGCGTTGCATAATGCCCAGGGGGTCTTGATCGATCAAGGTACCGGATACAAGGGTTACACTTCAAAGATAGAGTATATGCCTGTGAAGTCTGGCACTTATTACCTGGATGTCAGCGCCTTAAAAAACACCGAAACAGGGCACTATAGCCTAAACGAATTGAGTTATAAAGATGACTATCCAGGCTATAGCACCACTATTAAGCCACTAGAGCCAGGCGAGACGATAACAGGCAATTTTGAGTTTCAAGGTGATCGCGATTTTATCGCTGTTAATGCGGTAGCGGGGGCTCGCTATGACATTTGGGTTACTCCTAACAGCTACTATAGCCTCTATTACGATGACTTCGTTTACGGGCCGAGATACTATACCGTGGCGTTACGTGATACTGCGGGTGCGCTGCTTTCCTTTAAATATGTCCAGCACACTTATAATGCGCCAGATTTCATTCAGTTTACTGCACCTAAATCGGGTCTGTTTTATATTGATATTGGTGGCACGATCAATCGCCCTCATGTTGTCCACAACAACAGCACCACTTACAGCGTGGGCATTAATGCGTATAAAGATGATTATTCTGCTGGCCAGTCGACAATCGGTAAACTGTCGTTGTCTTCAAATAACCTGAGTTGGGTGACCGGCACTTGGGACGGGGGGGCTATTCCGCCTGTATATAAAGATTCCGGCGGAAGATTTCCGAGAATATTCCCGCTTGGCGGCCAAAGCAACTATGAGGCCGATTGGTTTAAGGTGTCCTTGCAAGCAGGGAAAACGTACACGGTTGCTCTGACCGCCAATCAGGGTGCATTGGCCGTCAAAAATAACGTGTCGGTGTTGGATGCCTCTGGGACGGCCGTTAAACCGGTGGCAACTTCTGACGACAGCGTTTCGTTTATTGCCTCGCGTACCGGTATTTATTACCTGAGCGCCCATACAGATTCCGCCCCCTCTTATGGGCATATTCCCTACACATTAATTGGCCAGCAAGGCGTGCCTATCGGAACTAATAAAAATGAGGTGATGAATGGCGGCGATGGCGCTGATCTGCTGTTTGGGCGCGGCGGCGGTGATACGATCAATGGCGGTAACGGCAGGGACATTATCAATGGCGGCACCGGCAAGGATGTGATGATGGGCGGTGCTGGCAACGATTATTATTTTGTCGATGACAGGGGCGATGTCGTCAAGGAAACGTCAACCCTGGCTACCGAGAAGGATATTGTCTTAAGCACCATCAGCTATGCCTTGCCCGCCAATGTGGAAACACTTATTTTGGTTGGTCAGAGAGAAGGGGCATCAAAGCTAGCCGTATTGGGGTTGGGCAACCAGCTTGACAATACCTTGATAGGGCAATCAACATTATTATACCGGCTAGACACCGAAATATTAAGGGGTGGGACGGGGAATGATACCCTTATCAACAAGAGTTATGGCGCTGGGGGGCAGAGGTATCTTTACGGTGAGGCGGGTAATGATACGCTTAGCGGTTACGGCCACTTAATTGGGGGCGTTGGCAATGATACGTATGAGATTAAAGGGAGCAGTACCGTAAAAATTGATCGTGGTGACAGTTTGCCAACGGGGTTCGACGTTATAAAAGGCTTTGTTTTGGCAGGGGGGAGTTCCCTGGATTTAAACAGCGCACATATTGCCCAGGATATCGCCACGGTTAACGGCAAAGACACAGGCGCAATCCACAGCCACCACATCAGCAAAGGGCTAATCAGTTTTGATGACATCAATACCTACACCACACCGTTGGCGATCACTGCTGACAAAATCGCCGATGCTATCAAATACCTGCAAACCAATATCACCAAACCCGGCGATACCGTAGCGTTTGTGGCGGGGCATGATACTTACGTGTTCCAGGATGGTGGATCGGTTGATACGTTAGTGCAGTTGGTGGGTGTCACTGCTGAAAGCATCCATAATACGGCAGTTAAGGGTGCGATTTTTTTGGTTTGATTGCAAGATATTATCTGTTGGTATTTTGATCCACAATAGCAATCCAAAAACCGTTACTTATGTCCACAGCCTATACATCCACATCCAAACAGATACTTGTTACATGCAGGGCAGCTCAATGCATTCATTTGTTGATAGCACTTCTCGAATACCGTAGTACTGTTGGCGCTTGAGAATATCCAGCGCCCAATTCAGATGGGTAGCCACTTCACACATGGCGTTGTGCATTTTAAACACCGCCGGGGCGCTCTGGTCGACTAATTTAATCGCCATATCATAGTCTTCACGCGCTACCCGATAAGCTGTTTCAATCACCGGTATTTGCACCGGGTGTATTGCGGTTTTACCGATTAAGCCGTGCGCCAAATCCTGGTTGATCTCTCTTTTTAACGTCGCCGCATCGTCCAGATATTCAAATACCGGCGCAGCAACAGAAAAACCATGCGGCTTAAACAAAGTCACTAACTGCGAAATCACATGCCCCATCGGCGTTTCGTACAGCGTTAAATTGCGGTGCCTGCGTATGCCCAATAGGCTCATCAAATCATTGCCGCCAATTCGTAGCATGACAATCTGCCCAAACAGCGGATGTTGCAGTAAAGCTTGCCGTAGCTCAATCATCGCACTCACATCAAAGACATCTTTGGTTTCTAAGGTAGGCATGATTTTAAATGGCGTGCCCTGCAACTGATCGAGATAGGCATGCAATACGTCAACATTAAATTTGGGCAACACGAAACCGTCAATATTTTCAATATGGGGCAATGCCAGCAACCGCTCTAACACGGCTGGATTTCTGGCTCGAATAAATCGGTAGCGATAAGGGGTATCCTTAAACCCTTGCAGGCACAAACCAAGATGGCGCAGGCTGATTTCAACATCGGCTTCAGAAATTGCATCTTCGGTACAAAAAATCATGGAGCGTAACTGCGACAATTTTTCACCGTTGGCACAATCCATTAAATCACGCCGGTGCGCAGGCATGTACAGCGGTGCACCTAAAGACCAGGGAGAAAAAGATTTACTTACGACAGTCATGGTTAAACCTCTTGAATTAGGGCGGCGGCTTGATAGGGTAAATCGCTGTGTACCGCTATGGGTACGGACTTGCTTTGTGCCAGCCAGTGTAGATGTTGTGTGGCATCATTATCCCGGTCACGCAACAGCAGCAACCTGGCTTTTCGTCGCAATAAAACCCGCGTAGCCTCGCCGATTCCAGGCTTGATGTAGTTGACATGACTCACGTCATAACGACGGCTAATGTGCTGTAAAAAATCCTCAGAAATAGCTTTCAGCGCTTGGCGATCTATCATGCTATCAGCTTGTTTAATCGTGTGGCGGTCACAGCAAGCAACGGCAGCAAGCAACGTGTTGATAAAATGTAACGATAAGTCATGCTGTTCATACTGCTGGTAATACACACAGCCGTGAAAATCCGTTGGCATGGCAGTGTGTTTGTCATAAACAGTCCGGCTAATCAAACCGGACACTGTAGCATTCAAGATGCAGGACGGAATCAGGTAGTCTTCAGACGAAGCCGCCACCGCTGCACTACCGGATAAATCAGTCAATACATATAATTCAGCCGGAATAGATACGCCATCACTCACTGCAAAGTCACGCAAGCTTTCTGCCAATTGCCGGGCAATCACCCCTTTTCCCGTCCAGCCGTCCACAAATACCAATGATTCAGGCGGGTGATTTTTTACCAGGTAGCGCAAGGCGCAATCATCCAAACCAACATCTCTTAGGATGGAAACCGAATAATGCGGCGCTTCAATTGCATAATAGCGCTTAAGTACATGCTTGAGCAGCACGCCAACAGGTGTTCCGGCCCGCGCTAAAGACACCAGCGTAATACCCTGCATTCGGGTTGCTACAATCAGTTCGGCCAAACGCAACGCATCCATTGCCATGCGCAGCTGATTATCTGCCATTGCCTGATGAAACAAATCCACATAGTCTTTGGACGGCAATGTTTCATGCGTGAGCAGCTCCGAATAATGTTTTTTCCCGGACTGAATCAGCGTTTCTTTGACATGTATGGGCGTATCTTGCACAGCAATCGGTTTCAGCAAGAAGCGTACATCCTCAACGGTATAGCTACCGGTAAAAAACGTTGGGGTTGAGAAATTATATAAGTCTGAGTATTTCAATAGTGTGACAATCCGGTTGTAGTATGAACACATGTTTTTGATGTTTTCAAAACATCAATAGCCGTGTCGTATAACTGTATTTTCTTCATCCCCAACTGCGCCATAGTACGCACTGGAAAAGTGCATTAACTTAGCACGACTGCATAAAATTAAATAGATTAACTAACAATTATTTACGCTTTTTGTTACGGATTTTTCACTGCCATCGCCCTGTTAATGTCAGCGCCTGAGTTTGTTGTCTCTTGTAGCTTACAAGCACTGAAAAATCCTAATTCGGCCGTATCGACGCTATAAAAAACAGACAAATAAGCCGTCTTAGAAAACCCTTTCCTGCAAATAACTACACAACATCAGCTATTGGATGTAATTTTTCTTGACAGCACAATATTATTTCATAATAATTCAAAATAAGTCTTTAATAAATAGGCTATTAGCTTTGGCTACAGAGCCTGTGCGTTGTTGTTAAGTGCATTGACGTTAGTCTTGGGAGTTGGTGGTTTTTGGGCGTATAAGACGTTTCACCTCAATTTTAGAGTACGATTAAAACGGCCCTGTTTACCCAATATCGTTCTGATATTTCGCCACACCAATATAACGGCATTACTCGCCTCACTAAACACAAGAAATTCGGCATACACCGACTTCTTGTTTTTAATGCCAGGTATCTATAAATTGAATTGATTAAGGTGACTTAGTCACCCTCCTTTGTTTACACACGTGCTGACCAACAGCATGAAGCCTTGGTACAAGGACGTTCCACCATTGAATTCTGTAAGTGGTGTTTTTCCATAAACAGTGGGTGTAACGGGGCAGCGCCGGTCTGCTGCATGTGGTTGATTGCTCTCCGGAAACTAAATTACGTGAGCGTAGTTGCCATTAAAAATAAGTACCTAATTAACATAAGGAGTTAACAATGAACGAAACGATATCAAATATAGCGGGGAGTTTACCAAAAGGTATAGGTGATTTATTGCCTTCGATTTTATTGTCCGTTGGCATCTTTATTATTGGCTGGATTATTGCCTCTATAGCAAGTTCTTTAGCACGTAAGGCACTGGGAGCTTTGAATAAAACGGGTGAGACGTCGTCCGGGCTTGGAAACATCATATCCAAGGGGGTTTTTTGGATCATACTGTTTTTTACCGTGATTATTGCCCTTAACAACCTCAATATTGGCCAATCCTCAGGGCCTCTTAATGCCATACTCACGCAAACGGGTAACTATCTGCCGAAATTAATTTCGGGCGGCGTTTTAGCGTTAGTTGCCTGGTTGGTTGCAACTGTTACACGGGTTGTGGTAACTAAAGCCTTGTCTGCCACATCGCTGGATTCAAAACTTTTTGGTGAATCCGGGAAGCCCGGCGCGGATAAATCAAGCTTAAGCAATAGTATCGGTAATTTATTGTTCTCATTTGTCTTATTGCTGTTTATTCCGGGTATCCTGGGCGCCCTGCAAATGGAGGGCTTGCTTCTGCCTATCCAGGCGATGGTGCAAAAAATGCTCGGCACATTACCCAATATTTTTGGCGCGGGCATTATCGGTGCAGTAGGCTGGTTTATTGCTAAAATTTTACGTAATATTTCCACGACCGTACTAAATACAGCGGGTGCAGATAAATGGGGGGCAAAATTAGGTCTTCAATCTGAAACCTCGCTGTCTAGCATGGGCGGATTGCTTGTGTTTTTGATGGTTTTTATTCCTGCCTTGATTGCCGCTTTAAATACCTTAGGCATTGAAGCAATTTCGCGCCCTGCGACGGAAATGCTACAAAAAATTCTGACAATCATTCCCAATTTATTTGCAGCTGCGGCCTTGTTGGGCATTACTTACTATGTTGGAAAATTTGCGGCAACCAGTATCAGTTTACTGCTTAAAGGCATGGGTTTTGATGGTCTACCTGCCAAATTAGGCTGCACCTTGACCAGTGAATGCCCATCCCCTTCGGCTTTAGTTTCTAAAGGCATTTTATTCTTCATGATGTTGTTTGCAACGGTTGAAGCGGCCAATATGCTGGGTTTTCACCAAATTAGCGATGTTGTGACGATGTTTATACAATTTGGCGGACAAGTATTACTGGGCGCGGTAATTTTTGCAGTTGGTTTCTGGATAGCGAATTTGGCGAAAACAGCCATGCTGGCAAGTGGCCCGGATAATGCCGGCGCGGCTAACCTGGTGCGCTTCACCATTATTGGTCTGGTTACCGCAATGGGTCTGCGTGCAATGGGACTTGCTGATGATATTGTCAACCTGGCATTTGGTTTGACATTAGGCGCTGTAGCCGTCGCGTTTGCCTTGTCATTTGGTTTAGGTGGACGGGAAGCTGCCGGCAAGCAGATGGAGTACTGGTTGAGCAATCTACGTAAGTAAAACGACGCAACTGCTCAGTGAACAACTGGGTGCGTAAGTGTACTCAGTTGTTTGAATTACTTACCAGTTTTAATGGAGAACGTTATGTTGCCCCAAGAAAGCCCAATGTTTCCACAAAAAGAGCCAATCTTGCTTCAAAAAAAACCAGATGACCGTTACGATACAATAATTGGCGTACTGCTATCGTTGGCCATGGTCGCCGGTGTTTGGCATTATGCTCTCAAACCCGGAACTAAGCACACCTTTGCAAAGCCGCCCCGTTTAGAAGCGGTTGTTGCCGTCGTTGCTCCGCAAGTCAGCGCCCCTCCCATGGTATCAGAAACGTCTATACCAACAATGAGCCGGCCCGTTGTGACAGAGCCGCAGCCGCCAGTCTTAAACCCAGGCCCTCAAGAAATTCTTGCAACTCAACCGCCGCGCGTCGTTGTTCATGCGGCTAAAAGCAAAGTGGCGCCTAAACCGGTGATAGCGGCTATCAAGGTTAAACCCAAGCCTGTGATTAAAGCACCTCCACCACCTGTAGTAGTGGCCGCAAAACCTGAAGTGATTAAACCGGTAATTACAGCCCCACCACCAGCCCCGCCGGTGATTGCGCCTGTTGCACCCAAGGTTATTGTCCGTGAATCGATTGAATTTGCCAATGGCAGTGCCCGGTTACCACCAGCCGCTACACCACGCCTATTGGAAATTGTGGGACTGCTAAAGAATGATACTCGCACTTTAAAGATTGTCGGCCACACCGACAATATCGGTGAAATACAGGCCAATCATATCCTGTCTCTTAAGCGGGCGAATGCGGTGAGGCGATTTTTGGTGAATTCAGGCGTACCTGCCGAGCATTTAACGGTTGAAGGCGCGGGATCAGATAATCCCATTGCCGATAATGCAACGGCGGAAGGTCGTAAGCGTAACCGTCGTATTGAAATCACTGAGCAATCCTGACGGCTATATTAATATGATCGATCGGATGAACGGGTAATCCACAGTCCGGCGATCATATTTTTATCGGGATCATGTAATAAGTAACATAGCCAAATCCCCCCATTTATCAAGGGAAAAGAATCAACATGAAACGAAAGAGTCTTCTTTTTGGGTTTATGGCGACACTGATTATCGTAGCAGCAATACCACGGTATGACACCGACGACACATTTAGGGCTGTGCAGTGGCGTTATGGAGACGATATTGCTGAGCGAACATGTCACGAGCCTTGCGAAACAGATGGCATTGGGATAGAACTAACATATTTTGGTGCGAAGGCAATCCACTGCAAAACTACGTGGTTTGTTCTTTTCAATCTTTTGCCATTCCAGATCAGCGGTCCACCCATGTCTTAAAAGCACCCCATATTTTGGGTGTTTTATAATTTATAACTGATGTTACGCAGTCCGTAATTTTTGTAATTCAGCATAGGCTATCTGGTTTGCTTTTATGAACAGCTTTGTTCGTAGCGCAAAATGGTTGGCCT
>SBAV01000167.1 GCA_005239965.1 Methylobacter tundripaludum | reverse complement strand
GCTGTCAACTGTGGATGACGTGGTTTATGTTTGTGCCGATACGGAGTATTTACCGATTGCCGAGTGCACCGTTGACGCTGTGTTTTCAAATCTGATGCTGCAATGGTGCGTTGATCTTGAAGCTGTTTTTACCGAAATCCGGCGTGTATTGAAACCGGGAGGGCATCTGGTTTTTTCTATTTTTGGCCCCAAAACCTTACACGAACTCAAGCAAGCCTGGTCGGTTGTCGATAGCTATAGCCATGTCAATTATTTTTACGATTTGCATGAGTTGGAGGTTTTTTTGCGGCAATCAGGTTTTGATATCCTAAAGTGTAAACGTCAAAATTACGTGTCACACTATGATTCTGTATTGGCATTGATGAAAGAGTTAAAAGCTATTGGTGCGCACAATGTCAACGCCGGCCGCAACAAGCATTTGACTACGAAAAGCCAGATGCAAGCCATGATTGCGGGTTATCCAAAGTACAACGATACCGATAAAATTTCCGCCACATTTGAGGTAATCACGCTTGTTGCAGGAACGTAACTTCATGGAAAAAGGCTATTTTATTACCGGCACCGATACCAATGCAGGCAAAACCTGGTCTACGGTTGCGCTGATGCGTTATTTTAAAAATCAGGGCAAGTCTGTAGTTGGCATGAAGCCTGTGGCTTCCGGTTGTTTTATCGGGCAAGGCTTACCCAAAAATTTGGATGCCCTGTTGCTTCAGGAAAATGCGTCGGTCAAGGTGGATTATGGTCTTGTTAACCCTTATGCTTATCCGCTACCCGTTTCGCCACATATTGCCGGCATGGATAATCCTGTCGATATAGCGACTGTACTGGCCAAATTTGAGCACTTAAAAGCATTGGCTGACGTTGCTTTGGTTGAAGGCGTTGGCGGCTGGTATGCGCCCATCAACAATCATCAAGATGTCAGCGATTTGGCTGTAGCAATGGGACTGCCGGTAATATTGGTGGTAGCAGTCAAGCTCGGCTGCATTAATCACGCAAAACTGACTTTTCGGGCTATTCAGCAGTCAGGTTTAGTTTGTGCAGGCTGGATTGCAGCGTGTACAGAACCACAGTTATTGTGTCTTGACAGTAATATTAAAGCGCTAAACGCCGTGCTAAAAGCGCCTTTACTGGCTGTTTTGCCCTATATGGAGACTGCTGATTTTGATTTTTTGTCTCAGCAGATCAAAATATAAATCAGTTTTCCGTTACTCAATGTAAAATAATTTTGCAGTTAATTTAATAGTTGGCTTGATAATTGCCTTGTTATTGACAGCTAAAATAACTAGGATTTTTTAGATGGTTATCGTTAATTTTACTGGGATTTGCAGGCTTGATCTCGTAAAAGGCTAAATTGTGATGTCTATTTTTTTTACATTGAAGTTATTGCTTGTCTTATGTACAGTACTAAAAAAAGTCCAAATAAATACAGAAAATACAGGACGTCTAAAAATTTTGTTATTGCAACAGCTTTGATTGGGATTATTTATAACTCTCGAGCTACAGTCAGTTTGAAAAATTGTAATTATTCAGTCCCCCTCCTTGAAAAGGAGGGGCTAGGGGAGGTTCTTTAAATAAATCCCCCCTTAATCCCCCTTTTCAAGGGGGAGGTGAATAAGTACGAAAAATTTATCACAAGGGTGAGTTGTTGATCATTGTCATGGATTGGCCAACAGGGTTTATGCGTCGTTGAAATTATAAATTGCTGATGGTTGGGGTGGGCCGTTGTTGCAGCACTCAAAAATGGGAAGCCGAATTAGGACAGGAGCCGGGTTATGAGTACGCCAAACTTGGAAGATTTGCCGCACTATACCTATGATGATTATGTGCAGTGGGAGGGTCGTTGGGAGTTGATCTACGGTGTGGCTCATGCTATGAGTCCTTCACCTAGCATCGAACATCAGTCAATTAGCCAACACATTGCCAGCCAGTTGGAACGTGCTTTAGAAAGCTGTCAAGAATGTCATGCGCTGCTGCCCGTTGACTGGAAAATTAACGAAGAAACCACTGTCCAGCCGGACAATTTGGTGATTTGTGGGGAGTTGGAAAAAAAAACCTATTTGAGTAAAGCGCCCACCCTGATTTTCGAGGTGCTTTCCACGTCTACCGCCCATAAAGACCGTACCACCAAATTTAAACTGTATGCGCAGGAGGGGGTTAGACATTACGTGATTGTTGATCCACAAGAAAGTATTGCTAAGGTTTATCGTTGGCAAGATGGGCGCTATATCAAGGTGTTGGATGCCAGCAAGGATAGCGTTGAGTTTGATTTAGGAAAATGTAGTATTCAGTTCGAATTCTCCAAAATTTGGTTGTAATCATCGAACCTTCTCACTTTGACTCGATAAGACGATGTGCAAAATAAACCCGCGCGTTGATTTCGCGTTTAAAAAACTGTTTGGTAGCGAAGAAAACAAAGATCTGTTGATGTCTTTGATCAATGCGATTGTGTCCGAAGATGAACAGGTTGTTGAGGTGGAATTAAAAAATCCGTACAACCTGGCAGATTACCAGGCGGGTAAGATGTCCATTTTGGACATTAAGGCCAAGAGCGGGTCTGGCCGTTGGTTTAATGTGGAAATGCAAATCAGCGAAGACTACAACTTTGATAAACGGGCGATTTATTACTGGGCAAAATTGGTCACCGAGCAGCTCAGTGAAGGCATGATGTTTAAGGAGCTGAAAAAAACCATCAGCATTAATATTCTTGATTTCAACTTTATACCGAACAATCAGGAAGTGCATAACTGTTACAAAATCATCAATACCGCGACCGGTAAAGACGACAGGCTGCACGATATATTTGAGCTGCATTATGTGGAGTTGCGGAAATTCACCAAAGAATACCATCAAATCAACAGTGCATTGGATCGGTGGACGACGTTTTTAACCAAGGCAGATAAGCTGGACAAAAATGATGTGCCGAAGGAGTTGGCATCTGATCTGGCCATTGTTAAGGCCATCACAGCAGTGGATCGCATGTTTGATGAGGAGGAGCGATTGACCTATGAAATCCGTATGCAGTCCTTAGCCGATGTGGAAAGTAAAATTGCGTCGGCGGAGGAAAAAGGCCTAGAGCAAGGGCGTGAAGAAGGAATACATCAGGCATCAAAAGCGATTGCATTGAATATGCTGAACAAGGATATTGATATTGAAACTATTTCCGAAGTTACGGGATTAGCAGAAAGTGTTGTAGAAACGTTTTTAGCAAGTAAATAAAGATGACTTTTAATCGAGTTTAGCCGCTTTGATTTTCGAACACATTGCCTAACGAAGAGGGGAAAATGATGGGACAGTTTATTAAATTTGGTTTATGCACGAAAATTATTTGTCCGGAAAGTAAGTATTCACTTCCCCCTTTGAATAAAGGGGGATTGAAGGGGATTTATTTAAAGAATCTCTCCTAACCCCTCTTTTTCAAAGAGGGGGACTGAATGATTATTGTGAGAAAACTATGCGATTAGCTCATGATGAACAGTTGGCTATCAGCGATACTATCCATCAGGCTGATACCGAAGCGATAATTTATCTTTTTGGTTCGCGAGTGGACGACACCGCCAAAGGCGGCGATATCGATTTATTAGTGGTCTCCAAAAGAATTAATTTGATGACTAAGCTGGAAATTTTGGCACAACTACACCAGAGGTTAGGCGAACGTAAGATTGATATTGCGGTATACCCCGATAGTACCCAGCCTTTTCCTAGAATGGTCATCCAAACTGGAATTCCTTTATGAGGCAACAAAAAATTGAGCTGCTTCAAGAAGGGCTGGTGGATTTACAGCTTGCCACTGGCCACCTTGGCTATTCCATGGAGAGATGCCGCGATTTAATTGGCCATGAAGCATTGCCACCTGAACAACTGGAACGACTGGAATCACTGACCAGCCGGTTTGCGCGACTGGCTGACTTACTCATCCAGCGTATGTTCCGTTTGATCGATGAGATCGAGTTGGTGGGAGGCGCGGCACAATACTCGATCGTATTTATCGCGCGGAAAAGCGCGGTTGGGCGGATGCTTCTGAAATGATTAAGATTCGCGAGTTGAGAAACCTGATTGCCCATGAATATGCTGATGAAAAAATGCCGGAGATATATGCTGCTGTTGCTACTTTGTCTCCGTTGCTATTGAGTGTTGTTCCTAAGGTGATCGCTTATGCCAGTAATATAACCAGATGATAAAAAAGTGGGCATGACCTCTTTAATTGGGCGGCGCTATTATGAGGTAGGCAATAATAGCCCGCTTGCCTTACAGGGGGCTGGTTGGCGTACAAAGCGATGTCTTAACAGATTGACTTGGATCGTATGATGAGTTTAAAGAAAAAACCAAATACCTGTAGTGGAGCTTATGCACAGT
>SBAV01000485.1 GCA_005239965.1 Methylobacter tundripaludum | reverse complement strand
TCTGGCAACCCTTTTAATATGATAAATATTTTTATAACAGCTTATATTCTTTCATATTTTTAAGGGTTGCCCTACTTTTCTTATCCCGAACTCAGGTTAGTCTAAGTGATGAACAAAGTCCAGGTCATCACGGATCGTATGTTCCCAAAACCGGGGTTGCCACACATCATATTCGCCGCGTGCGTTTTTACGCAACAGCAAACCCGACTTGACCAGCCGACGGCAAAAATGGCCTTTGACCAGTCCCCAGCGTTTGGAATAATCATGGTCACTGGATGGCAACGTCCAAACCGCGTGCAAGTGTTCAGGCAGCACCACGAACGCGTCGATGCGGAATGGTTTTTTCTGCAAGGCATAGCGCACCGATTCCCGCAAGTCATCAATCCGATCCATCAACAACGATGATTTCCGGTTTTTCAGTGTAACGGTAAAAAAATACGCGCCGCCCGCTACGCGGTTCCGGCGATACAAAACCATGCTAACCCCAAAAGCCTCTCAAATGAATCTTAGAAGACATTAGCAAACAATTGAATATTCCGATTCGTGTAGAAATCGTTTAATGTTAATACGGTCATACGGGGGATAAATTGTAGGGCAATTGAAAAAACATTACAGTCCATCTCCCAATGATTGCAGTCGTTCAAACCTGATGCAATTCCTTCCTAATGGTCTCCCGCACGACATCGGCCAGCGTTAAGCCTTGGGCAAATTGCCGCAATGCCTCGTTCATCAGCGTTTGATAATTGCCGCCGGTCATTTCAGCACGTGCTTTAAAAATCGCCAATGTGTCATTATCTACTCGCATCGTTATTCGCGACTTGCCGCCGTGTTCGGCTTGCAATTTCGCCAATGCGGGAATTTCAGAAACAGGCTTGGCATCGCTAAAATCCATCTCGGCATAGCGGTCAAACAGGGGATCAGAATTGTTGTTCATATTGTCTCCTTTGGGGTTGATTGGCTTTCCAGGCGGAAATCAGACGCACTGACTCTTCGCGTAGCGTCCAAACCACAATCAGAATACGACCTTTTGTACCCATACCCAGCGTTATAAAACGATGTTCGTTGTCTGCATCGCCATTCTCTCGCGTCAGTGCGTAAGGGTCCAACAAAACTGTCTTAGCCTCATCAAACGTTACGCCCTCGTGATTCAATGGATTTGCAGCGGCTTTGTCAGGATCGAATTCAATTTTCATAAATCAATTATATGCACAATTGTGCGCACAAGCAAGGTTAGATAACTTTCTGGTTATGAGGATCAAGGTAAAGGGTCTTGCAAAATCACATTGCGATCTTATTTAGCAAATAGACATATAAGCCGAAAACCTCTGGTTAGCCAGAAAGCAGAAGGTTAGAATAGCGCCCAAGCGCATTTTCACTATTAAAGACGCAACTTCAAACCCATCAGACGGAATCATCGCATGAAAATAATTTCCTGGAATGTCAACGGCATTCGCTCGGTACAAAGCAAAGGCTTTGCCGAAACACTTGCGCGACTCAATGCCGACTGCATTCTGCTGCAGGAAACCAAGGCGCAGGCCGATCAGATAAACAAGGCGTTGGAAGAAATCGACAGCTACCACATTTATTCCAACTGCGCCGAACGCAAGGGCTATTCCGGCGTCACGATTTTATCCAGAACGGCGCCGATGCAAATCATCAACGATATCGGCATCAACGAACACGACCGGGAAGGCCGCGTGATTGTCGCCGAATTCGAACATTTTTTTCTGCTTGACGTCTATGTGCCCAATTCTGGCGAGGAATTGGCGCGTCTGGATTACCGGCAAAGCTGGGACCTCGAATTTCTAGCCTATTGCCAGCAACTGCAAAGCAAAAAACCGCTCATCGCCTGTGGTGATTTCAATGTCGCCCACCGGGAAATCGACATTGCCCGTCCGAAGCCGAACTACAATAAATCATCCGGCTATACCCAAGTCGAAATTGACGGCTTCAGCCGTTTTCTTGACGCCGGGCTGGTCGATACCTTCCGGCATTTTCATCCGGATACTGTCGCCTACAGCTGGTGGAGTTTTCGCGCCGGTGCCAGGGCAAAGAACGTCGGTTGGCGGATCGATTACGTATTGACCAGCAAAGCGCTGATCGGTAAAGTCAAGCGGGCCTTTGTTTTGCCGGACATTACCGGATCGGATCATTGCCCGGTCGGCATCGACATCGATCTTTAAGAATATCTGAATGAATGCTGACGATTTAATTCCCCTCACCCAACCCTCTCCCTCCAAGGGAGAGGGCTTGTTAGAAATCCCTACCCGCGAACAAATCATGCGCGACCACCGCGCAGCATTGGCAAACTGCCGCAAATGCCCTGCAATGGCGGGGCCAGTCGTGACCGGAAGCCCGGTGTTGTCGCCGATTTTGCTGATCGGCCAGGCACCCGGCGACAAAGAAGGCGTTTTCGGCAAACCCTTTGCCTGGACAGCTGGTAAAACCCTGTTCAAATGGTTTGAGCGTATCGGGCTTGATGAAGCGGCTTTTCGGCAACGTGTCTACATGGCCGCAGTGTGCCGCTGTTTTCCGGGTAAAAACCCCAAAGGGGGCGACCGCGTGCCGAGTCAGGTCGAAATTGATAACTGCGCGGGTTGGCTGCATGCGGAGATCGACTTGCTCAAACCTCAGTTGATCCTGCCGGTCGGCAAGCTGGCAATCAGCCAATTAATGCCGGTGAAAAAACTCGACGAAGTGATCGGCAAACTGCACCCCGTCACCTTTCACGGCCATTGCACCGAAGCAATCCCCTTGCCCCATCCGTCCGGTGCGTCAACTTGGCACCGTACCGAAGCAGGTCTCGCGCTGCTGGAATCGGCATTGACTATTCTGCAACAGCATCCGGCCTGGCAACAAATTTGCCGGGCAAGTTATTAACCTTCTCCGAACGTGTGGACACAAAAAACCTAGCTTTACCTACCTGGCTGAAAAATCAGGATTTATTTCATAAACGCCTTCAAAAAGACGCGCTTCATCAAAGTGGCGGCGGCCGACAAAGGCAGTGGCGTGATGGCCCCATTGGCGCATGGCTCCCGGCTCAAGAATACCCATCGGCCAGAACAGGTACCTTTCGCTGCGTTCAGTACTCGCAACAATGCCATCTTGCCCGAATAAATTGCGGTAATTCCCATCTTTCAAACCCAAGGATCGCAGCTTGTCCGTATCGTCCCATTGATACTGGATAACCCGGCTTGCCTGGCTTGGGCCAAAATAGACGCGCTCAATATAGTGTGTTGTTGCGGCAATCCGCAGTACCGGCCTCATATCCTGTTGGATGGCAAGCGCTTGCTGGGGCTGAAAATAGCTTTCTGCACATCCTTTGTCCACCCTGATAGCGTTGCTGGCATATTGTGTCGGAAAAAACAAGTGATAACAGCCGCAATTGTGGATGGTATCGAATAACCAGGGTTTTCCATTCGGTAGTAGCGTAACCCGCCAGGTAATGCCGTCCATATGCCCACCAAGCAAATCGAAAATCGAGCTTTTAGGCCGGGCTGGAAACCAGACCGTGTAATTCAACTGCAATAAAATTTTGTCACCCAGCCGGGTATGCGAAAGATGCTGAAAAACTGTCGGCTTACTTGTATCTATCCGGGGTGCGGCCTCTGTCTGTAATACAGGATAGCCGATACGGTCGTCATGGGTAGCAACATCGATTTCAAACCGGGGCGCAAAGCTGTTAAACAACTGTTGTTGATCTTCAGCAGTTGGCAATGGCATTTTTAATGGATTTTTCGATGCATTTTTTAGTATTTCAGCAATTTGTGTACTGTTTAATAGTTCCATTCCGGGTGGTGATTCATAACGTACCAATTCACCTGAAACCGGCAATTGATCCAGCGGTTGTTTGTAGGCGGCCCGGGTTTCCTCATGCCATTTCTCTATGCCTGTTTTGAATGCCCAGGCTGTCAAAGGATAAATGCCAATAACACGTTTCCACATCTGATAATTATCAGCAACGGTTGCCAGTTTCTTAAGGTCATTTTGGCTACTGTTGTTCTCAAGCTGTGATTGCAGCAACTTGCCGCTACAATCGTGCAAGGCATCAATCGTTGTTGCCTGGCTGGATAAAATAGCCTGAACCCTTTTTTGCAGCTTTTGCCCCGATAGTTTCGGTAAGTTTCTAATTTCAACGCGCCAGCCTTTATTGGCGAGTTCCTGGAGTTGTTTAAGCCAAAATACATAGCCCTCGGCGTTCACTTCGCCCCGAAAACTGGACAGGAAGCGATTGACCCGAAGATAGGGATAACCATCAATGCGGCTGGCTTCTGTGTCCATGACCCCGGCGGCAAGCACAGCCTGGCCGACAGCAGCAAAAGCATCAAGACAAGCCGTTTGTGACCGTTCGCTATCCGATGGTTGTTTTATGGGTAGCGAGCCGTTTAGTACACAACCGGTTAATACGCATACCAATAAAACCGGGATAAAAAACAGTTTGGCCATCATGGCGAGCGCCTTAAAATTGTGCGCGGCAAGCTCCAAATCATACGATATCATCTTGAACCAATAAATAGATTGCCTGTTGAATAACAATGCTTTTAAGGCGTATCCTATTCTTAAGTTAAAGCCTAAAGGAGATTTTCCATGAGCCACCATTTAAGCCTGCTGCGGGCAATATTTCAGGATCCAGTCAGCGGTAATGTCCACTGGCGGGAGATTGAGTCTTTACTTCATCACTTGGGAGCAACCGTCGAGCCAATTCATGGCGCTCGTTTCCGTGTGGTACTGAACAATGTTGAAGGCATCTTGCACCATCCACACCACAGCAGTGTATGCACCAAGCAGGATATCAAAAAACTGCGGGAATACCTTGGCCATGCCGGCATTAGTCCGCCACTTTCCTGAGCCGGATGGAAGACTACTTTCGTTATGGGGTGATGGGAAACGAACTGGCCGTAACCATCGAGCGCACTAAAGCAAATCTATCCGCCAACATTGTTCACCAAATGTAAATTTACCTGGAGAATTACCCATGAAAAAGCTATTACTGTTAGTCCTTTTGCCTATCGTAAGCTTAACCGTTTGCGCCGCTCCCACACCACCACAAACGGTCAACAGACCGGAACAAGCCGATGTCACCAAACAGCTTGAGGCTGCTGAAGCGAAATGGCAACAAGACCAGCCCACACACTACAGCTACAACTTGCAGCGATCTTGCTTCTGTACACAAGAATACAACAAGCCAATTGAAATCGAGGTGCTCAACGGCACTGTCCAGCAAGCCACCCTGTTGCCAGAAAATACACCATTGCCCGCCGAACGCAAGGATGAAGCGTTAACAATCAACGACCTATTTAATCTCATCCATAAATCCATCGACAAAAAAGCCGCCAGCATCGAGGTAAAATACGATACGCAATACGGCTTTCCAACTACCATCAGCATCGACTGGGAAAAAATGATGGCTGATGAAGAAACTTACTACACTGCCAGCGACTTAAAGCCAAAGTAAGGCAAATTCTATGCGTCCAAAAACATATCAGAATTCTCTGGCCGTTCGAAATAAACTGGATAGTTCAACTCCAATATTGCTCAGTGGTAATTTGATGGAGTTGCAAAAAACCGGCAAGTTGGACAGGAACTCAAGCCCGGATAAAAATGACGGAAGACGATTGAGCTTTCATCCGCAAATAAAAGAAAAGCACGTCATCCTAAACTAAACTTACCAAAACAACAGTAGCAGGTTGAAATACCTTTCAAAAAACCGTTACAACTTTTCTGCCTTCTAAAACTAAACCCAAAAGGAAAATCACTCATGAATAAACTGTTTTTCATCTCTTTATGCATTATATGCCTAAGTGCATGCAGCACCGCAACTCCCATCCAATCTCAAAGAGAAAACGAAAAACAGGTGCAACCAGTCCAATCCGAAGAAGAACAACAACTACAGGCCGCCGAAGCACAGTGGAACCAAAACAAGCCAGCACACTATAGCTACGTATTACAGCGCACCTGTTTCTGCCCCAGAGAATACAACGACCCCATTGAAATCCGCGTACTGAACGGCGTCGTCCAAAAAGCCATGTTGCCGCTGGATCATGAGCCACTGCCCAGCGTACGCATGGATGAGGCACTGACCATCAACAACCTGTTTGATGTCATCCACAAAGCCGTTGATAAAAAAGCCGCCAAGATTGATGTGACCTACGATAGGCAATACGGCTACCCAACGTCGATTGCAATCGATTGGGATAAGATGATGGCCGATGAAGAAACCTATTTTACCGCTAAGAACTTGATCCCACAGTAAAACAAACTGGCGGCTCTTCTACATCCCATCAAAATCATCCGGTATTCCTCATTCCTGCGGCGATAGCATTGATCGTGCGTAACAGAGGTTTTAGCCAAGGACTTTCGTTCGAACCGTTTGAATCCATTTCCCGTACCCTGCGTAATAAAAACACCTGTAAATAATTAAGCGGCCCCAGGTAAGCATCGCGACGATGCAAGGAAGCGGCCAGCGCCGGATTTTCCGCCAGTAACTGCTGCGTATTTGCAATTTCCAGGATGCACACCACACAACGCTGGTACTCATTGGCAATCAATTCATAAACGCGCTTACCGGTTTCTGGATCGTTGCACAGACTGGCATATTCCTTGGCGATAGCCATGTCGGATTTGCTAAGCGCCATCTGGGCGTTACTTAACAAATTGCGGAAAAAAGGCCAGTCCCGATACATCGCATGTAATTTTTCCAGGCGTTCCGGTTTACCGGCATACCAAGCCGAAAGGCTCAAGCCAATACCGTACCAAGCGGGAAATGTCTGCCGCGACTGCGCCCAGGCAAATACCCAGGCAATAGCGCGCACCGAATTTTTTGAGCGGTCCTGCTTTTTACGGTGCGACGGCCGTGAGCCGATGTTGAGTTGACCAATTTCTCCCACCGGCGTCGCTTCGTAAAAATAATCCAAAAATCCGGGGGTGCGCTCGGTCAGTTCACGGTAACCCTGTTCGCCAATTCGCGCCAGTTCGTCCATCACCGCCAAATCTTCCGGGTGGTCAGGCCGTACTGGTTGTACCAGGCTAGTACTGGCCTTAAGCAAGCCGGTGATACCCATTGTCAATTCGTAAATGGCCGTTTCCATGTTGTTGTAGCGATAGAACAGCACCTCCCCCTGCTCTGTGAATTTGATTTGCCCACGCACCGTGTCCGGCGGTTGCGCTAAAATAGCCTCGTGGGTAGGGCCGCCGCCCCGTCCGATTGTACCGCCACGTCCATGAAACAATCGGCATTTGATGCCACGCTGCTCGGCAATGGCAATGATTTTCCTTTGCGCTTGTGACAATCCCCATGCTGATGCCAGAATGCCGCCGTCTTTACAGGAATCAGAATAGCCCAACATGATTTCCTGGCGATCCCCCGATACCCGCAACAATTCACGGTAAACCGGAGTATCGAACAACCGGGTGAGCACCTCGTCAATCCGGTTCAAATCATCGATGGTCTCGAATAACGGGCTAACCCCAAGATGACAGTACCAATGTCCGCCAAGACGTCCCGCTAAGCCGCTTTGGGTTGCCAGCAACATCACTTCCATAACGTGGCTGGCGGAGTGGGTCATGGAAATCACATACTTGCCAAAGCAGGGCGAGCCAATTTCCCGCCTCATGCGTGCCATGACTTCGAACACATCCAAGGTCTCTTGAGTGGAGGAAGGCAACGTTGCGCGTTCGTAGATAAGCCCGCTCGGTGTGGTGATCGCCTCGCTTAACAACGCAAGTCGTTGATTTTCATCCAGGCCGCGATAATCCAAATTCAGCGAAGCGGCCAGAATATCGGCTACTGCCTCGCTATGCCGGGATGATTCCTGGCGCACGTCCAACTGCATCAGGTAAAAGCCGAAGGTTTCAGCAAGGCGGATTAAATCGTGCAGTTCCAGGTTGGCAATATTCGCATCGCCATTATCGCGCAAGGAAACATCAATCAAACGTAAATCAGCTAGGAACGTAGATACATCAGGATAAGCATGACGATCGGGTGGCTCCGATGCCCCGCGCAGGTATTGCTGAACCTGCATCAGTGTACGCTCCATGCGGTACTTCATGATGACTAATTTGTGCCGGTAAGGCTCTTGCAGATAAGGTTTTTCCAGATCGGCCACCCAGGTATCCAACATGACGCAATCTGCTTTAAGGCTGTCCACAAATACCTCCGACAACTCGCACAGTCCATAAGAGTGGGAAAGCTGGCCCTGTAATTCGCCCAAGCGGCGGATGTATTCCTGCAGGATGGTTTGTGCCTGCAGCCGCAAGGCCAGCACGGTAATGTCCGGCGTAACATGAGGATTGCCATCGTGGTCGCCACCGATCCAGGAACCAAACCGCAAAAAACTGGGCACCTGTATTTTCCTGGCCACATCGTCACCGTAAACGTCAGCCAGGGAATGCTCAAAATTGCGATAAACCCTGGCAGTTGCCTCGAATAAGGAAAGCGGGAAATAAAACAGCCCTGCATCGATCTCGTCGGTAACGCTCAGTTTTCGACTACGCACTTCATCGGTCTTCCACAGCAACTGAATCTGGGATTGCAGCCGGTCAAGCACCTCTTGGCGTAACCGGTTATTTAAACCCTTATTACGCAAAATTTCATGGGTGAGAAACACATTGCGCAAAGCACCCTTGACAGTGCGGCGTTTAGCTTCGGTTGGATGGGCGGTCATCACTGGCAGGTACAGTAACTCATCCAACAGTACCTGAAGTTTGTCGGTCGTGACCCCGGACTCTTTGAGCGTAAACAAGGTGTCATGAAAGGATCCTGCCCAGTAATGGCCACTCTGCTGCTGCCTTCGCAGCCCCAAGTAATAGGATTCCTCAGCAATATTGAGCAAGCTGAAGTAATGATTGAATACCCGGACGACGCCACCGATTGATTCGGGTTCCAGTTCTTCTACAGCTTCCAACAAATGCTTATGCCTGGCCAGGTTTCTTCCTCGCATCAGTCCTGAGAAACGGTGCTGCAACTGCTCGACCGCAGCAGTGATTTCAGGGTGGGTCTGAGTTTTTAAAACCCTTGTCAGCACTGATCCCAGCAGGCGAACCGAGCGACGGAGTTCTGCGTCATTGTGAGGTGTATTCATGTTACCCCTTTCAAGGCAGATTGTTTATCGCATTGATCTATAAAGATATTTTTTAAACCATTTCATTTCATGTCATTTTGTTTTAACTTGTTGATTTTATGTATTTAATTTCTATCCCTTTGAAATGGCTGGAGCACGAACCGAATCCACCGTACAATTTATCCGCCATACGGTTGGTAGTTGGTAAAAAGTCAATGTTGAAAAATTATATTACTGGGATTAAGGAGCATACAATGGACCCCGATAAAATAGGGCATCATATAAACGAAAAGTTCAACAGAGAACTGGAAGATATTCGTAATCAAGTGTTAATAATGGGCGAACTTGTCGAACAGCAAGTTGAACTGGCATTGAACGCATTTACCTCGGGTAATTTTAAGCTAGCTGAACAGGTTATCAAACAATGTGATCAGGTTGATACCATTGGAATATTGTTGGATCAGGAATGTATGCAGGTTTTAGCCTTACGCCAACCCACTGCATTTGATTTAAGATTTTTAATAACTGTTATTAAAATCATTTATGAGCTGGAAACGATTGGTGAATTAACAGAATATATTGCCAAAATGACCATTCAACTACCAAATATTGCAGGCAATCGCAGCGATTACCCTGAATTACAGAACTTGTCCAAATCGGTGAAAGATATGCTGCACACTGCTTTGGGCGCTTTTTCCAAAATAAATGCCATCGATATTGCGGCCATTACCAAACTAGACAAACACGCCTATCATGAGTACACCGGTATTTGCCTACAATTAACTTCACAAATGATGGAAGATCCTAAAAATATCACGCGTACCTTGAACGTACTCCGAACAGCAAGGGCGCTAGAAAGAATGGGGGATCATTCCTTTCATATTTGGGAAGAGCTTATTTATATGGTGAACGGCGGATCGAAACGACATTTAACACGGACAAAAAACACAACAAAAGATTAAAGATCATCGCGGCCGAGTGTGTATTAATTTATGCCCTGTTACTGGATTTACCCGTGTGATGCACTTGATTTTACTTTGTTATCATACTCGGCGGCAGCACTTTTAACTGAATCTTTAGTCAGCAACAAGCCATCTCTGAAATATACGGATATTTCAGGGACTTCGTTAAAATACCCCCTCTATTAATAAATCAGTAAACATTCACTTCCCTCTTTTTCAAGGAAAGAGGCTAAACAATTACATAAATTACAGTGTAATGAACTAATTCATAAAATTTTTATCTGATAATGAGTAGCCGGTAAGTTTAATTTTTTGTTCTCTATAAAGACAGCCTACAATGCCGGAACAATCCAAGTAATTTTTTTCAATTTTATATTCTGGAGATAATAATGAATCTAAAATTTGCCAGCAAAACCGCTGAAGAAACACTAGTTGAAAATGCCACAGAAACAAGCACGGGTAGAAAACCCAAAAGGGCGGTGGTCGGAATCAAAAAAGGCGCTGTAGCAGCGAAGCAAGCCGCAAGTAAAATTGCTTTAGCGCCAGCGAAAATATTTGACAGCGCCGTATATAGCGTCTGTTACGGAATCTCTTATGGCGCTGTTTTTACTTCCTTAGTGATCGTAAAAATGTTGCCCGTTAATAGCCTCGTGACGAAAGGATTTCATGATGGGGCTGAGGTTGCGCACAAAGACTTTAAAACCCGTCAGGAAAAGCGCGTAGTATCCGTAGATTCAACTGTGGTCAACTGAAACAGAAACGTTTTTTTAATAAAACTGTTTTTTTAAGCGTTAGTAGGCGGGGTTGGTTAGCGGACTTTCCCCGCCTTGTTGGGTATCTCCAGGCAGGTTAACAGATGATTTATCAAATGTGCTGAAGCCTTTTTTGGCGATAAATTGCCCTGCTCGCCTGGATTGTTTCCAAAGCCTGCGCCAATGATCTTCTTTATGATATTCTTTGAGGCAGCGCAGGTAACGCACCTGCGTGGCTTGTTCGAGCTGCTGAAAAATGGCGGGGATCAGCCCTTCTTCAACATTGTATTCAAAACCCGGATTTAAATTGACTGGCGCAATTTGATCGATATTTAATTCCAGTTCTTTTGTTACCATATCCATCATCAGCCGTATTGCCTGGGCTTTTGTACTGCAAGGATTCATGACATCGTAGGGTGGATGCCATTCCCTGACTGGCCGCAACTGATCGATATGCGTCAATGCCACAACAACGGGCGGCAAACGGTTCTTGTCCTTAGAAGCAAAACAATTCTGAATGGCCAGCAGCATTTTTTTATCCGGTTCGCGTGCGGCATTGGTTGCCGAAATCGCCAGAAGAATAAGGTCACTGCGGATAATTTCGTCCGAAGCTTTTGCAAACAAACGCCGGCAGTCATCGCTGCCATAACCTTCGCAATCCATTACAATCGCGGTTTCCAATCCCGGACGTTCCAGCAGATAAGAGGTGATGCCTTCAGTTGTAGGAGTGACATTGGTTTCGGCTTTTTTTGCCCCGAACAGGGCATTGATGAGACTGGATTTGCCGGCATTGGTCTGGCCCAGCACCAGTATCCGGAACGGTTCCGCAGACACAACCGCTTCCCTGCGTTTAATTTTGTCGAGTTCTTGTTGGGATTGTCGTGTCGCCTTAGTGAACCTGTCATTGTCCAGAACCAGGTTTCCACTGTAAAGCTCAATCGCGTAATAGCCTATCTTCTTGATATAGGCATCGATAAGCCAGCGCTTGAGGTCATCGGCGGAATGAGACAACAGGCTATCGGTGGTCAGTATTTTAATTTCGCGAATCATTGCCGATACCGGATCCAGGCCAGCCGATACAATACGAAACAGACGATAGAGTTCACGCCAGCGATTAGCTAGCCGGTGACTGCGGGCAATATCGTTCAGAGAAAAAATATGGCTGCCCGGCACGTTTTCCGAAAGATTGACGCGTAACTCTTGCGCCAGCATTTCTACGACTTTGAGTAAATAGGGTAACTTAATTTCCAACAGGGCATCTTTGCGTTGCGGATAATACTGCTCCGCTACAGCCTGCATCACTTCAAGCAGGGTTTGCATATAAAATTCCGAAGAGGCCAGATCTGGATTGCTGTTTCTGCGTAATGCAGAAATATGCTCAATTTTTTCGTATGCCCGTTTGTTTTGTATTGTTTTTTCGACCGATGCCGAAATATCAAGCAGTTCCAGTTCCAGATTCAACCGGTTCAGACGTTGGTTAAAAAGCCACCACATCGCACCTAGCGCTGCCGAAGCCCCAAGCCATAAAATCAGTATTTGTTGCAGCCACAACCAGTAAGCGCCTGCTGCCAAAGGAACACTGAACGGAACGATTATGATTGCAAAATGCATGTGCCAACGAGCTTTCATTCTCATTTTAACGCCTTATGTTGAATCTCATTGACGTAATTCTTCAGGATGGATCGACCCAGTTCAAACTGTTCTGCGTAAACAATTCGGAATAATTCCCTGGATAATTCTTTCCCGCTGCGTAAGTTTTGAAAATAAACCGTTAAGGTCTTTCCTAACGCATAGGTTGTTGCTGCGGTTAGCACGGATGACACGGCCAAACCATAGACGGGAATAATTTTAATTAATTCGCGGCGGCCGATATTGGTCAAAAGAGTAATGCCCAGTGCACTGCTGATTTCTGCCCAACTTTTTCGATCCAGTTTGTAATTATAAATTGACGCGATCGTATGAATCATTTTGGACTGGACCAGGGTCACGACAGGGATATCAACAAAGGGGATAGGAACGGCGCCGGCCGCACCAGAAATAATTGCATAGGCAATGATATGCGGATGCGCCACTTTACTGTAGACATCATGCAGCTCCTTGCGTATTTCCTTCATGTCATGAAGCATGATGGCAATACCGTGCGGCAGCGCTGTTTCCAGGCTTCGCCAAAACGCTTCCAGGCCGTAATTGACCGGTTGGTAACCATCTTCCGGCAGCGTAAAATCGACCGGGACAAACTGAGCGTCGATACCCTTGAACAGCGTTCTTTGTTCAAGCAAAGAGCGGCGCAGGTTTTCAGGAATTATTTTAGTCCAGTCCTCACCATCAAACGGATAAGGATTCAAGTGTTCGGAGGCAAGGTCAGGATAGCCTTCATGCAACGCCGTTTGCACAACAATAACCGGCCAGTCGGGTTTGGCTTTATGAATGGATCGGACAGCCTGCATAACGGCATGTTGAGAATGATCCATGGCTTTCATGACAACAATCAGTACATGCGCCTGTTCCCGGAAAGCTTCGATATCGCCATCCGGCTCATAATCCACTTCGCCCAGTCCCCGTGTGTCCAGAAAGCGCATGATGCAGTCTCGAGAATCAGGAAAATCATAAATGAATGCCGTTTTGGTACAGGATTGCATGCCATTACCAATCTGGGCGCGGCTGTCACCGGTCAGGGCCTTGATGATCGAAGTTTTTCCCGACTGAGTTTTTCCCAGCAGCCAAAAAACTGGCGTGGGCATAGACGATTTTATGGCATCAAGACGCTCATTGATTTCTTCATCATCAAGACGTGGCATCAAGACTGTCGAGTAAATTTTTTCCCACATACGCAAAGCCTCAAACAAGGCCACAACAATTTATATTTTCATGCCTTAGGTGCAGAACTCATTCTCAGGTTTCATTAATCAGAAGCATAATCCAACAAATTCTATTATGTTACGATGATATGAAAGAAATATGACAACATCATGACATGATTGCAGCAATTCTCAATTTAGGGTGCTACGATTCTGGAATAGGTATTTTTAACCCACGAAGCATAAATTCCATTAAGCTTTGCCAGC
>SBAV01000479.1 GCA_005239965.1 Methylobacter tundripaludum | reverse complement strand
CCACCGAGCAGCAGGGTTGGTTATTCTATACCCCTTAAAATAAAAAATAAGTTTCCCGCTTATAAGAACTGTGGCCTTTCTGCTATGCGCTGCCGTGGACGGAAAGTGACGTTTACCTCAACATCTTGATCGAGTTTGCCTAGGATAGTAATCATCCGATCGAGCGTGAAGCGACGAAGCTGGGCATTGCGGATACGGGAGAACTCGGAGTGTGAAACGCCGGTCTGTTTTTCCGCTTCGCGGGTCGTAAGGCCACGATCATCAAGAATATTGATAATTTTCGCTGCGATAATAGCGCGAGCTTGCTCAAGACCTGCGTTTGGGCGTCCGAAGTCGGCAAAGACGTTGCCACTGCCTCGTATTAATTCTATATCATCATTTTTCATTTCAAAACCTCCTTCAAGTTCTTGAGTCGTTCATGGATGAGATCAACCTCTATTTGCGGGGTCTTGCGAAACTTGAATTTACATCCCCATGACTCGCATTATGCTGAATCGTCTGGCTTGAACTATCAATTTCCAAACAGTTTCTTAGTCGTTTTTGTTCTGACAAATGTAGACAGTCATCCGTTCGCCCTTATATCTGAGCTTGTCGAAGGACAAGTGGTTCATGGTTCGACAAATTCACCATAAACGGTTTTTAAAATCTATCCGGCAAATCAATACTGACTGAATAGCCGTTTATTGCTGGTTGGCCTGTTAAAGCCAACCAGCGCCCCATCCATTTTCGTTATCCTTTTTTACCGTCCAAGAAAACTTTGAAAAGACTTCAAAGGTCCTAAAGCGCGACTACGGCCATACTTGCCGACCGCCGGCACATTGAGGAAATTATCTTTTGCAACCGCAAGATTTTGCGGGTTCGCCGCAGCCGTATGGCCATGAGGCACCAAAATCTGCGGATGATCGAACGGCGCCCGCTCCCAGCGCACACGTTCATCGGTCAACGATTTCAAAAAGGCGACCAAATCCGCTTTTTCTGATGCCGAAATGCCTTGCGGAAAGACTACGGTGGCAAAGTGATGCGGGTTATTAAAATTGCCGCCACGGAAATAAAAATCAATCACCTGCTCAAGCGTCAGCATACTGCCGTTGTGCATGTAAGGGCCGGTCAATTCCACGTTGCGTAACGACGGCACCTTAAAAGCACCCTTCACAGCAACCAGAGCGCGGCCTTGTTGCTTTTTCTTCATTTCCGCAATCAACACCGAAGGTTTAGGTAACTTGGCGTACACACTGCGATTATTGCAACCTTGCTTGCCTTTAACATCGTCAATCAATTCCTTAGGCATATAATCGTTGGCGAAAGGATTATCCAGGTTGCAGGCCTTCACGGCAATTGGATCAACCATTTTTTTGTTGGTCAACAGCGATTGCATGTACTGGGTACTGAACGACAAGGGATTGCCAAATGGGTCGGTACCACCCACACCCAAATCGTAGCTGGTAGGCGTAACGCTGGTATTAAAGTAGCCTTCATCCATAATGCCATTGACAACACCGCTATTGGTAAAAGCGCCATTGAGCGTTTTACGGATAACCAAGCCTTTATCGGGGCCGGGCACGTTATAAATACTGGGGTTGGCAGCTGAGGACAAGGTTGGGCCTTTGTGGCAAGTAGAACAATGCGCATCCAGAAAAAGCTTCAGGCCACGTGCTTGTTGTGCATTCAGACCCTTAGGGATTGCAGGATCCCCAGCCTTCCGCACTGTATCGAACGGCGTTTGATCTGAAATCAAGGTTTGTTCATAAAGCTGTAGCGCCAAACCAAAAAATAGCGAAAAATTGGCCTCCATTTGATTGTACTGCGGAGCCGCCTTATCCATCGCTTTGCCAAACTGGCCTTTACCCGCCCAATACCGCGATGCAAACGCTTTTTTTATCAGCCTTTCATAAGTTGTTGACAAACCTTTGTCGACAGCATATCTAAGTTCTCCCAACACGCCGTCTTGCGGATGGATATCCTGATGCGTTAACGGACGCTGTTTTAGCAACTTACGGCCAATCTCAGGAAATTTGCGTTGGCCACAGGCTATTTCTGCATCACCACTGGGTGGCCCCATGGCCTGCGATGCCAAAGAGGCATTTTCAAGCTGCAGTGTCTGTTTACGCACGGAACCATCTTTTTGTACCACCCAAATAGCCGCGTTGGCATCACGGACACCGAATGGAGAAGCGCCATTAAAAATATTATTGGCCCTACCATCCCAAAAATTGCGAAAGTTATACCCTGCATTGATCACTGTCGGCGTATTGCGCGGTTGTGACTGGCGCGCATTTAAGTCCCCGATATGAAAAATAGGATCATCCTTGGAGGTGCAGTCATCGTGAGCAAGATCATTTGGATTTGATTTCTTGAAGGTGCCAAGAAAAACACCGGATGAAGAAAAAATATCATCAGTCGAAAAAACCACTTTCGAATCCCTATCAGTAGGGTCGCTCAGCTGATAAAAAGGGAAGTCACTGATCCTTACCTTATAGTTAACACCCCCTACCCCACCTGATGCCGTGGGTTGAAACGTCGAGGCTGTTGGCGCTTTCAGATGGTTTACTCCAGGTGACAATTGATTTTTGACCCTGGCATCAGCACCGGCATGAAAATGACAACTCGCACACGCCATACCGTCACTACCGACATTAATATCCCAGAATAAAGCCTTGCCCAATTGGATGGCTGCCTTTTTGTTGGTCACAATCGGTGCTGTACCATCCAACAAACTCGGTGTCGTAGGCACTTTAATGCCTTTTAAGGATAACGGTGTTGCATCATGAGCGGCCACAGTCTTGGCCAATAATAGCCCTGAAAGCAAGGCCATAACCGACAAAGGAACGGCGTGGTGTTTGTTGTTGGCGGTGCTAATTAAAGACGGATTCATATGCGTGTAATTAAGTTGTTTAGATATGACACACGGTTAGGTTCTTTGCGCAAAAAGAACCGGCAGCCAATGAAACTTATCGGCTGCCGACCCAACCACCCTTAAGGTTGAGTGATAGTGACAGTTGTCTTTACATCATGTTTCGTTTTGCCATCAACAGTTGGGCTAGGATTAAAGCCGCCAACAACAAACTGGTAATGGCCTGGTTCCTTGGTTTGGAAAGTGAGTTCCAGTTGGCCTGGAATATTATCTTTAATACCATTCATTCCGGCAGGTTTTAATTCATTGCCATCTTGGTCATAGCCATAGGCAACAATTTGCATGGAAATATTGCCCAGTGCCTTACCATTTTTTTCATCTTTCACGCCAAATTCGAAAAAATTGGCATTTTGCGGGTAAAAGTGATCACGCACATAGCTATCCGGTGCCGTATCGTCCGCACCCCGATGCCATACCGTTATTGCGGGATGGAGACCACGTTTTTTAGACACCAGCTTGATTTTTACGGTTCTGCCTTTTCCTACTGCGAAAGTGCCCCAGTCTGAATTATGCGTCCAGCCCATATTGCCAAAGGCAGCATCCCGCCAACTGGTAGATCTAACCTTGAGAACACTGCTAGGTGCAGCCGAAGTAAACTTAACGATTCGGGCAGGTTTGGTAGCTGCATTAGCGGTCGACATAACAAGACCGGCAACGGTAATAGCAAAAGCGTTAATAATAAATTTACGATTTAATTTCATACTGATTTTTTCCTTTTTTGAGTTAAAAATTGCGAATTGACTTACGTATTGATTCCTTTTGAAAAACAGGTCTCTGTATCCTTTTAAAGACAGGGGCGTAGCCTCATGCGCAGCTACGGACGCAACCAGTAATACATTTAAAAATAATGTCCTCGCCAAAAAAGACACAGTGTTTATTCCTGAACCGAGTGAATAAAAATCCACTTCATGTTTACAGAACACGCTACACGTTGTACGTTAAATTTTGTTTGTTAAGCGTTTGTCAGTTAGTATTACAAATCGAATGCAAGTCTGTTTTGATACAGATCAACTGCCAATCTGTTTTTTCTCAAGGCAACACACTTACCGTAGCGGTTATTTCATGCTTATTTTTGCCGTCAAAAGCCTTAATAGGATTAAAGCCACCCACAACAAACTGGTAGTTGCCTGATTTGGGCGCTTTAAACGTTAAAACCATTTGGCCTGGAACGTTGTCTTTAATGCCTTTTGTTCCTGCAGGGGGCTTGAGTATTGTGTTGCCATTATCATCAACACCGTAGCCGTTGGTATGGCCATCATTATCATAACCGTGTGCGATGATGCGCATGGAAATAGTGCCTATGTTTTTGCCGTTTGCTTCATCTTTTGCACCCGCTTCAAAGAAATTGGCATTTTGCGGGTAGAAGTGATCGACCACATAGTTATCCGGGGCGGTATCGTCGGCACCACGATGCCATACAGTAATCCCAGGGTGCAGGCCTGGAACCTGGGTCACCAATTTTATTTTTATGACCTTGCCTTTTGTCGTTGAAAATTTCCCCCAATCCGAGCTGTGCGTCCAACCCATATTGCCAAACAGCGGGTCTCGCCAAGATGCCCTTTTAACTTTGAGAATGCTTTTGGGGGCGCTGGGCGTAAACTTAACGATCCTGACAGGCTTTGTGGCTGCATTAGCTACCGGCATCGCAAGACCGGCGATGGCAAAAGCAAGGACGTTAATAAATTTACGATTTAATTTCATGCTAATTTTCCATTTTCGAACTAAAAGTTACTAGCGAATAAATTAAGCATGCTTCATGCCAAATAATGAAAACCGCTCAAACAAAGCATTATATTTTTTAAGGCATTGATTACATTGTTTAAATATTTTTTAATGCATTAACACAGGAAATCACAATGCTTTTTTTCCTGTAATTCCCTCGTAAAAGTAGGATAAAAAAATCTGCCAGACCTATTG